>NZ_JAUBVE010000038.1:0-59235 GCF_036705715.1 Microcoleus sp. AT3-D2
TATGGCACAGGCACAACGGCTCGCGGGCTATGGTCTAGACGTTTTGAAGAAGCTGTTTAGAATGAAATAGCCCTGTTCTCAATTACCTCCCCTTTGCCGCCCTATCGCTCCCAGAAACACCCGGTAAAAATCGGAATTCGCCTTTAATAGTAGACCATGAAATTGTGCTGCTGCCTTCCGCTTCCACCTTGGGAATCTTAAGACAAAACTACAATGACAGACAACCCCCAACTCGGACTTTAGCAATGCTCGCCGATCCAGTTTTTAGCGCTGACGATGAACGAGTCAGAACCCAGTCTAATAGCGCCAATCCCCAAGCAATAGAATCAGTAAATCTCGGTTTAAGTCGCTCCCAAGGGGACAATAACGTACAGTTTGACCGTTTAAAATTCACTCGCCAAGAAGCTCAAATCATTCAAGCGTTAGTACCAGCTAATTCTCGCACTCAATCCTTGGATTTTGCAGCCAGCCGCGCCGCAGCAACCAGTCAGAACTTAAGCCAATATAAAATCATTCATTTTGCCACTCACGGTTTAGCGAATAGCACTAACCCGGAACTATCGGGAATCATCTTGTCACTGGTAGATGAAAAGGGCAATCCCTTAAACGGATTTCTGCGACTTACTGATATTTTCAATCTGAAGTTAGCAGCAAATTTAGTAGTGTTAAGTGCGTGTCAAACCGGATTAGGGCAGAACATTCAAGGCGAGGGTATGGTAGGATTAACGCGGGGATTTATGTATGCTGGCGCTCAGCGAGTTGTGGTGAGTTTATGGAATGTGGATGATGAAGGAACGGCTACATTAATGTCGAGTTTCTATCAGGGAATGCTGCAAAAAGGGTTAACCCCAGCGGCAGCATTGAGGGCGGCACAACTGGAAATGTGGAAGCAGGAAGAGTGGCGTTCTCCTTATTATTGGGCGGCTTTTACGCTTCAGGGGGAATGGCGATAAATTTTAGGGAAAAAACCAGCATTAATTCCCATTCCGGGCGAGTGTAAGTCTGGCGAGAACCATTGGTAACAAGTTAAGCTAAGAAAGCATTTGTCAATCAGCAATTCTGCTCAACATTTACTCGGATTTTGGGCATAAAACTGAGATTTGGGCGATCGAGGAATCATGCCGAGGGTGATATTTATACCTACTCCCTCTCAAATCGTAAATTTTCCACTCCTAAAAAAGCAGTTTTTTTGAGTAATATTACTGATTGACAAATGCAATTAAGTCTTAACTTGTCACCAATGGGTGAGAACTTTTTGCGGTGAATCTGGATACCAAAAAAAAGCGGCTCCGCTTGTCGCAGAACCGCCCTCACAGAGGATGAAAAATCAAAACTTAACGCACAGCGCCCTGTACTGAAGGTGATTCAATTGTTTTCATGAAGTACAGCTTCACTAATTGCCAGCCGTTCGACAGATACAAAGGCAATTTTTGGAAGAACTGCAAGAATTTCGGAGTATTAGAAGCAACAATTGCTGTCAACTGCTGATTGTTCTTGAGGCAAATATCCAGCCGTTCGTAAAACTCTGGGTTGTTCACGTCCAGCATCACGGGGAATACGCGGCCTGCAGTTTCGTTGGTCTTTTTAATCACTTCAATGTCGTATTCGCGAGCATCAAGACCGAGCGATCGATAAAAACCACCGCGCTGGATATCATTGAGATACATTGTCGCGAACACCGACAGCAAGAAGAAACGGCACCAAAGCTTAGCGCGCCAATCATTCAACATCTGAGGCTGAGATCTCATCACCGCATCGAAGAAATCTCCGTGGCGGTTTTCATCCTGGCACCAATTTTCAAAGAATCGGAAAATCGGATAAATCTGGTCTTCAGGATGGGCTTTTAAGTGCTGATAAATCGTGATGTAGCGCCAATAACCGATCTTTTCCGACAAGTAAGTCGCGTAGAAAATAAACTTCGGCTTAAAGAATGTGTAACTGCGGCTCTTTGTCAAGAAACCCAAATCCAGGGACAAATTAAAGTCCGAGAGAGCTTTGTTGAGGAAACCGGCGTGCCGCGCTTCGTCGCGGGACATCAGGTTGAAACCCTCGGCCAGCACGGGATTTTTTCCTTTGAGCCTGCGTCCCAATTCTTTGTAAAGCAAGAACCCAGAAAACTCAGCGGTGCAGGAACGTTCCAGGAATTCAATGAACAACTGGCGCTTTTCGCCGTCGATGTGTTCCCAAGATTGATCGAACTCGGCATCCCGCACGAAGTGGTTTTTGTTGTAGTCAACGCGGAACTCTTGGATAATTGCTTCTAGTTCGGCTTCATTTACCGAGATGTCCATTTTGGCCATCTCGTCAAAATCTGTTGTGTAAAATCTCGGCGTGAGAATAGTTTCTTTGGCTGGGGCTTTCACTCCCGGCCGCAGTTCTTCAAAAGTGGGTTTTTTGAGGGAATCTACCATATTTTTATTGGATTTCTGCTTATAACTACTCGCTTGTTTCAATTGTCGGGTACTGCGGGCGATCGCGCTCGTGTATGTCCGGCCAGCGCTGGCGGCGCGCTTGGTTTGGCGCTCCGTGTGGAATCCAGGTCTAAGCTGCTGTAATTTCCACGCCCTCCAGTTTACCAAGCTCTCGCCCGCCGAAATATGTTGCTGGCGTTAAGAATTGCTACGCAAAATTACTCACTGGGCATGGGCATGGGGCATGGGGCATTGGGCATTGGGCATGGGGCATTGGGGAATTGGTAGTAAATAACCAATAACTTCGGACAATTCACAA
Organism: Microcoleus sp. AT3-D2; assembly: GCF_036705715.1. Lineage (NCBI taxonomy): Bacteria > Bacillati > Cyanobacteriota > Cyanophyceae > Oscillatoriales > Microcoleaceae > Microcoleus > Microcoleus sp. AT3-D2. The sequence continues at coordinate 2,731 of NZ_JAUBVE010000038.1, forward strand.
ATATCTGCTGGTGTCAAGCTGTTTAAACACCCGATAGAAAGTACAAAATGTATAGAGGGACTCCAATTCTTAGAATAATCAGGCAGGACGGTCAGAAAATGAGCAATTTAGGTGTTAGTTACCTTTTATGGGCAGCTTGTTTTTTCGGCCCCTTCGGACTCCACCGCCTCTACAACGGCAAGATTGGTACGGGTTTGCTGTGGCTGTTTACCTTTGGTTTGTTTGGGTTTGGGCAATTGTTTGACTTGCTGCTGCTGCCGAACATGGTGGACGAACACAATGCCAGTCTCAGGGGCAAACTCGGCGTATCTCGCGAAGGTATACCACTATATCCCAGCAGCGGGGCGATCGCCGCGACATATCCCAAGCCAACTCCAGACCAGTTAGGGGTTAAACTCCTGAAGGCAGCTTATACCAAGAACGGAAGATTATCTGTCACCCAAGGGGTGATGGCAACCGGCGCTACTTTTGCCGAAGTGGAAGAGGCTTTCACGGCAATGCTCAAAACGGGTTATGTGAGTATCGAGAACGATGCCGTAACTGGCGTCGTGATCTACCACTTTCACGAACTTTAGCTGCTGCGGGTGCGTTACCTAGGGGATTTTGTCTATTTTTCCAGAAGCTAATCGCTGACGCACCCTACTACTTGATATTGCTGACCGAGCAGTTGTTGCGGTTTTTCGAGTAAGCATTGCCGGCAAAATCGGCTAGAATGTTTGTTTGTCTATATAAGCAAGCAGAAAGTATTTAGCGTCATGGCAGTCCCTAAGAAGAAAACCTCCAAATCCAAGAAGAATATGCGTAAGGCCACATGGAAGCGCAAAGCTGTAGTGGCAGCTCAGAAAGCTCTGTCTCTGGGCAAATCTGTTCTGACTGGGCGTTCCAACAGCTTCGTGTATCCCGGCAATGAAGAAGAGGAGGAAGAATAGAAACGGAATACCGGGCATGGGGCGAACCCGATGCCCGATCGATCAATCCTTTTTTGCTGTTGGTAAAATCAGCATGGCATCGCCAAAGGAATAAAAGCGGTACTGATGCTCGATCGCTTCTCGGTACAAATCCAACAGCCGAGGCCTTCCAATCATCGCACTTACCATCATCATCAAAGTAGAGCGGGGCAAGTGAAAATTGGTAATCATCCCCTCTACAACCCGCCACTTGTAACCAGGGTAGATAAACAAATTGGTCGGGCCGCAAAAAGGTTGCAAGGAAAAATCGCCACTCGCGGCGGCGGCTCCCTCTAAAGCTCGCACTGCTGTTGTACCCACGGCAATAATCCGCCCGCCTCGGGCTTGAGTTTCCCGGATTTTCTCAACGGTGGCGGGAGGTACTTCCACCCATTCGCCGTGCATTTTGTGAGCCGTCACGTCTGCCACCTCCACCGGGCGAAACGTCCCTACTCCGACGTGTAAGGTGACAAAAGTTTTTTCGATTCCCCGCTGTTCCAAGCGGCTGAACAATTCTTCGGTGAAGTGCAGTCCTGCTGTGGGGGCAGCCACGGCCCCAAGCCGATCGGCATAAATAGTCTGGTACTGTTCCGCTGAAGCTTGGGAATTTTCGATGTAGGGCGGCAGAGGTACGTGACCGTATTCGTCCAAAAACTTCGCCAGATTCTCATCTGTGGGGATGTCAAACTCCAACAGCCGTCCCCCTGTTGCGTCGTCCCTCTCTATAACTGTTGCAGTCAATCGACGACGATCGGGCATCGTGGCATCGGGAAGGCAACAGCAAGGGGCTGTGGTCGAGTCCTCACAGGCAGGGGCGATGGGATCAAACTCAATTTTTGCTCCCAACTTTAAGCGTTTCCCCGGTTTAACCAAAGCCAGCCAACAGTTGTGCTGCCGTTCTTCCATCAACAATATCTCCACAGCCGGGCCGTTGGGTTTGTGCCCGTAGAGCCTCGCTGGCAGCACGCGGGTGTTGTTGAGTACCAGCAAGTCGCCCGGTTGCAGCAAATCTGGCAAATCCCGGAAAATCCGGTGTTGCTGGCTGCTGGGAGAATCTACAGCCAGCAAGCGAGAACTGTCCCTCGGCACTACGGGATTTTGGGCAATGCGCGAGGGCGGAAGTTCGTAGTCGTAGCCGTCCAAAGACCAGTCAAGCTCTGTCATCAAGTGAATTCCTGTGCGATCGATCTGTCAACTGGGTAACAAATTGGGTAAAAACCCCCATCCAAAGTCGGGTGCTTTTCCCCTTGTGGTGGCGGGTATAGCCCGCGAGGATAGAGGTATAGCATCAGCTTTGCTCATAAGGATCGTTATGGAATACCTCTACTACATCGCCAATACTAGCCTTACTCTGAGAGTCGTGGATTACCTACGCACGGCTCATCATCTTCCCTTGCAATTTATCACTGTTATTCACCAAATAGACGGCTGGGTGGTAAAGGTGAAAATGAGCCAATATTTAACACCCGAAATGCACGGGGATTTTCGGGCTTTTATGAACGAACTCGGGATTCCTTACGATCCTGAAATTCGCTTGCAAATGGCGCTTTGGAGTTTGGAAACCGGACAGTCGCCGCTGAGCGTGATGCGCCGCTACCAGGTGGCAGTGGTTTGTCACGGCAGCCCTGACCGCAAAGAAATTGAAGCGTTTCGCCAGCAGTTTGTCAAGGGTCTGGGATATTGCCCGGAAACTCTGGCCTAGATTGCTACGCATATAAATTAACTGGGATGATAGAACAGGAGAGGGAGAGAAGGGAAAAGCGGGAGAAGATTTAACGCTTTTTTCGGCTCCGTTAAAGCTCAAGAGAGAAATGCGCGACTGCCTAGGCAAGTTAACAATTAAAAATTACCTAGTGGCATTGCTTTGAGATTTTACCCTCTAACTTTTAATTATATATTTTTAATTGCTAAAAGCCGAGCGAATGTATTCTTGCAGGGTGAGTCGGTAGTTTCCTGCAACGGCGGATTGAGAGTGCGCTGCTGTTAATGGTGGTAATATTTGCTTAGTGTTTTGTTGTGAAGGTTCGCACCTGACTAAAGCGACATCAAAGCGACAATAATTATTGGCTAAATCTGGATGAGTGCTTAAAAATATTTCTGCTGTTTGCCAAAGTTTGGCTTGTTTTGTGGTAGTAACAGCCAACATTCCACCAGCATCCCAATTTCCCCGGCGGCGAGTTTTTACCTCTACAAATGCTAATGTTTGGGAATGGGGAATGGGGAATGGGGAATTTTCGTTACCTCTGTTGATTTCGCTTTCTTCATCTCTTCCGAGGGCGATGATGTCAATCTCTCCCCAGCGACAGTGCCACTGCCGGTGCAGGATTTCCCAACCTTGCTGCTGCAACCACTCGGCGACTAAGTTTTCTCCCAATGTGCCGATATCCCTAGAGTTTGGGGATTGGGGGGAATTGGAGTCAGCCGTCGCTAACGGGCGATTCCCTACGGGATAGCTACGCTTGACGCTCTTTCTGGTAGAATTCAATTCTGAACTGTCACGACTGCCCATTAGCTTGAACTTGTATGATGATTTCTCGAATTCGCCAACATATTTATACTTTCTTGCTGAGTTTTGTTATTTTAGCAGTAATTGCCGCTGGGGCGATCGGCATTAATCCCGCACCTGCTTTCGCTTTGGATCACGACAAAGAAATCCTAGTCGGCGCTGATTTTACTGGCCAAGTTCTGACTGACGACAGCTTTAATAAAGCCAATCTTCGCAACAGCAATTTTACTAATGCAGATTTGCGAGGTGTCAGCTTTTTTGCTGCCAATATGGAAGAGGCAAATTTAGAAGGTGCTAATTTCACGGGTGCGACTTTAGATTTAGCTCGCATGATGAAAGCAAATTTAACTAATGCTATCCTTGAGGGTGCTTTCGCTTACAATACCAGGCTGGAAGGAGCTATTATTGACGGTGCTGATTTTACAGAGACACTGCTGCGAGACGATATGATAGAAAAACTTTGTAAAGTGGCAAAAGGTACTAATCCCGTGACGGGTAGAGATACTCGCGAAACTCTTTTTTGCGACTATTAAAAGGCTAATTAAACCAAACTTACCCCGCGTGCGGGGTAAGTTCCATGTAAACCCTCTGGCAGTAGGGCGATCGGGTTTGCTCCACGGCCCGATACATGACTACAATATCAGCGAAACCCCCAGCCAATAGAAGGCTTTATATGGTTTTTGGTCAAAGCAAATCTCAGGACGCTGAGCACAATGGCGAAATCCAGGTTAACGAGTCGATAGTCCCAGCACTGCCAGATTCGGATACTGAGCCCATTAACGCTCCAGTGTCGCTTTCGAGCGCTAACCTCGTGAAATTAGAATTAGATTTGTAATTTGTATTAAGAGTGAGGAAAATGGGTTTCGATATTTTAATCCAGCAAACAGAGAAAGGTAGAGGCGTTTTTGCCAGCCGAGGCTTCCGTAAAGGTGAGACCGTGGTGGTTGGACGGCGAGTCGAGATCCTGCCACAAAGAACTACTCACTCCCTTCAGATGGACTTTGACCTGCATATAGAATTAGATGAACCGGGACAATTGATCAATCATTCTTGTAGCCCAAACACAGGGGTGAGGAATAATCAATTCGGAGCCTACGATTTCGTGGCATTGGTTGATATTCCTTCTGGAAGTGAGATTACATTCGACTACGAGACAACAGAGTATATTTCCATTGCCATTCCAGAATGTTGTTGTGGCTCCCCTGAATGTCGATCGAAGCTCCTTGGATATAAATTTCTCCCTGACGAAATCAGGAAAAAGTATGGTGAGTTTATCGCCGATTACCTCAGAGTAACCGCACCTTAAACGGAACTTCCCCCGCGTGCTCTTAAAGTTCCTAGTATTGCCCCCATCAGTCGGGCGATCGCTTGTGCCCGTTACGTAAGCTCTATAGCAATCCTCGCATCAGTTTCAATAACTGGTTAACTTCCAAGCTCTGCCTGGGAACCGATGTCCAGAGGCTCTGCCTCGGCCCAGACTATGGAGGCAGAGCCTCCGGATATGCGTTACCAGGCAGAGCCTGGTAACGAGTATAATCATTTAGGATTGCTATATATAGTATTAAGCTCTGGTGTTTAAAGGTCAAGCTGAATATGCAGACGTTTATCTTCTTCTTACTTGCTGCCCTGGGAGAAATCTCTGGCTGCTATGCCTTTTGGGCGTGGTTGAGACTTGGCAAAAGCATATTTTGGATTATCCCAGGTATCTTAGCCCTGATGAGCTACGCTTTTTCTCTAGCCAAGGTAGATACCTCAAATGCTGGTAGGGCATACGCTGCCTACGGCGGGTTTTACATCCTCTTATCCCTGTTCTTGTTGTGGCTAGTTGAAGGTGTTAAGCCGGATAAGTGGGACTTGCTTGGCGTTACATTCTCTCTAGTGGGAACAATCGTGATCTTGTTCAGCCCACATCGCCAATAACAGACTGACAAACTAATTAAAGACTTAGGGATAAAAAACCTAAATATACGACTTTAATATTAGACTCACGGCTTTAGTCCTTAACTCCTAAAAATTCCCACTCCAAGGTACAGATGTTAAATCGTAAAAATTAACTTGACGCAGCCGCTCTAATTCCTTGAGCCATTCTTGTTCGGCACAGAATAGTTGGTGATATTCTATAGCCTCTTCGCCACTGCTAGCGGCCTTGGCTTTTTCCCACATATTGAGTGCAATCCGGCGGCGCTTCATGCTGATAATTTGCTCGATACAGGCGAGGGCAGATCTAATTACTAGAGGTGCGCGATAAACGTTTCTTTCTGAAAACTCATTTAAGTGAAATAAATGCGAGATTTGATTGAGTTGATTCGGATACTCAATGAAGCTATCTTGCAATTTCAATATTAACTCAGAAGGCGCTACTTGTAAAGACATTTTGTGCAATATTTCTGCATTCACAATCTGGTGCCACAAAAATCTGTGGTGAGAAAGGCTAAACTGTACGTCTCTAGCTTCTATTGCTTCTCTGACATCTTGGCGATATTCGGGACAGTGCAAATAAATCTGCAATAATTGCGCTTCTGCTTCTTCTAAAAGACTGCGGGCTACGGCAGATAAGCTGGATTTTGAGTTTTTGTTTTCGCCACTTGCACGCTGCTTTTTATAGTGTTTGTTCGGCTTCAGTTTGTTTCTAATTAACAGGGGCATTGTCAAAGATTCGTCTTGACTCTGCCGCTTTGCCCAATCGCTGACTACTTGGCTTAGCAAGTTTTCAGCAATCATTTTTGTGAGTCTAAAATCTCCTTTACTGAGAATTTCGGCGCATTTTTGCAGGTAATGTGCTAGCTGATTGTCGTCAGTAATATTGGTTAATAAATTAATGATTTTTTTTGTAACTTGCTGGGAAGTATCGGCTTGCTTCAAATCTTGATTGACGAGCATTTGTTGCAATTGCCAGTCGAGCCACAACGGAGCATTTTCAAGCAATTCTCGATATTGTTCTGGGGAGTAGGTTTTGAGATATTCGTCGGCATCTTTGCCGTCGGGAATGTTGAGCACCCGCAGTTGCACTTCTCCTTGATAAGCGAGTTTTTCTATTTCTCCAATCGCGCGTTCTGCTGCTTGAGTTCCTGCTTTGTCGGCGTCGAAGTTGAGGATAATTTGTTTGGAGTCCGTGTAGCGCAATAACTGCCGCACTTGGTTTAAACTTAAGGCTGTACCAAGGGAAGCGACGGCGTTGGAGATGCCGGCGGCCTGAAGTGCGATCGCGTCAAAATACCCCTCTACAACCACTGCGCGATCGGCTTTGCTAATGGCTATTTTGGCTGTATCTAAGGCAAATAAAGTTTTGCCTTTATCGAAGAGTTCTGTTTCGGGAGAATTGAGGTATTTCGGCTGTTCGTCGCCGAGAGCTCTGCCGCCGAAACCGATGACTCTGCCTTGGGTATCGCGAATGGGAATCATAATGCGATTGCGGAAGCGATCGTAATAACCGCTGCCGCCATTTTTTCGGGGTACAATTAATCCAGCTTGTTCTACTAATTGCGCCGGATAGTTTTTCTGTTCTACTAAATAACTGTAAAGTGCTTCCCAACCTTGGGGTGCATAACCTAATTGAAATTGTTGGATAGTTTCTTCGCTTAGCTGGCGCTCTGATTTGAGATATGCTAAGGGTTCTTCTCCTTGGGGTTGTCGCAAAGCGTGTTCGTAAAAGTTAGCTGTTAGTGCTGAGATTTCATAGAGTTGTTCCCGCAGAGAAATTTGCCGCTGCAATTCTTGTCGGTGTTCTGGTTCGACAGTTTTGACGGGGACTTGATAATTTTTAGCTAATTCTAATACTACTTCGCTGAAAGGGCGTTTCTCCAATTCCATGAGGAACTTAAAAGCATTGCCGCCTGCACCGCAGCCGAAACAATAATACATTTGTTTGCCGGGACTGACAGTAAAGCTGGGAGATTTTTCGTCGTGAAAGGGACACAAGCCTACGAATTCTTTACCGCGTTTACGCAAGACGACGCGACCGGAAATAACGTCTACTATGTCGGCTCTTTGTTTGACTTCTTCGATTGTTTCTGGATGCAGCCGGGGAACTTGCATAGGGCTATTTTAGGCAAATTGAAATTATGTTTATTTTGAGCGATCGCACTTTAGTAAAGTACAGAACTGACTTTCAGGAATTGCACAGAAAAAATCAAGCGTTCCGGTTTTTTGTACCAGGGCTGATCGCTGCTAATATGTGTTTTCTTAAAAAGCCAGGTTTCTCCGTAAGGCATAACTTTATTGTAAGATATTTACACTAACTGTAAGGAGCATCGAAAATAATGCGAATTTTAATGATGGGCGGTACTCGGTTTATCGGGGTTTATCTTACTAAGATTTTAGCAGCACAAGGGCATGAAGTGGTGTTGTTTAACCGGGGCAACAAGCCTGTACCGGTTGCGGGCGTAAAACAGATTCAGGGCGATCGCACAAATGTCGAACAACTAAAAGAAAAGTTATCGACGGTCGAGTTTGACGCGGTTTTTGACAACAACGGCCGCGAACTCAGCGATACAAAGCCTTTAGCTGAAATATTTAAAGGGCGGGTGCAGCACTTTGTTTACATGAGCTCTGCGGGGGTTTATTTGAAGTCGGATCAAATGCCTCATATTGAAGGGGACGCTACTGATCCTAAAAGCCGGCATTTGGGTAAATGCGAAACCGAAAATTACTTGGCCGAGTCCGGTTTGCCTTGGACTTCGATTCGCCCAACTTACATTTACGGCCCCCAAAATTATAACGATTTAGAGGCTTGGTTTTTCGATCGAATTGCGCGCGATCGACCGATTCCGATTCCCGGTAACGGAATGCACTTCACGCAGTTGGGGCACTGTCAGGATTTGGCTAAAGCAATGGCGGCGGTTTTGGGGAACGAAAGGGCTCGAGGGCAAATTTACAACGTTTCCGGCGATCGATTTGTCACCTTTGACGGTTTAGCCCGCGCCTGCATTCAAGCGGCAGGCAAATCCCCTGATGCTATTAAGATTGTACACTACGATCCGAAACAATTTGACTTCGGCAAAAAGAAAGCTTTTCCGATGAGATTACAGCACTTTTTCGCTTCAGTTAATAAAGCTGTCACCGATCTTAACTGGCAGCCGGAATTTGACTTAGTTTCTGGATTAAAAGATTCTTTTCAGAATGATTATGTAGTTTCGGGGCGGGACAAAGCTGAGATAGATTTTTCAGTCGATGACGAGATTTTGAAAGCCGTTTGAAGTTAAGTTATAGTGGGAGCATCTCAATAGCAAAAATCTAGCACCCGCCCTAACCCTCCCCTTAGTAAGGGGAGGGAACAAGAAACATACCAAACAGACTGTCACAGTAAGGTTTGCAGCCGTGTTAATTCCAAATCTCTAAGGAGAAAAATAACATGAGATTTATCAATCCCAAAATAGATTTTGCATTCAAGAAAATATTTGGCTCCAGCCAAAGTACAGAGATTTTGATTAGTTTCTTAAATGCCATACTCTATGAAGAAGAATCGATCATTAAAAGCTTAGAAATCCTCGATCCTTATCTTGGCCCTCAAGTAGCCGGAGCTAAAAATAGTTACTTAGATGTCAAAGCGCTACTTAATGACGGCACATTTGTGATTATTGAAATGCAAGTTTTGAAGGTACAGGCATTTGGCAAGCGAGTTTTGTACAATGCAGCAAAAACCTATGCACTCCAATTAACAAGGGGAGAACTATACAAGCAATTGCGACCTGTGATTGCTTTGACTATCACTGATTTTGAAATGTTTCGCGGCGAGCAAGATGTGATTTCGCATTTTGTCTTCAAAGAAAGAAATCGCTTGTCTGATTATCTACAAAATGACATTGAGTTAGTATTTGTAGAGTTGCCAAAATTTAAGAAAGAATTGGATCGACTGGAAACTCTTACGGACAAGTGGATTTACTTTATCAAAACTACTGGCACTTTGGATGAAGTACCTCAAACAATGGTCACAGTCCCGGAAATTCAGAAAGCCTTTGAAATTGCCAATCAAGTTAGTTTGACACAGGAGGAATTTAACATATTACAACAGCAAGAGTTTTTTGCTCAAGATCAAGAGGGTTCAGTGGCTTTAGGTCGGGAAGAAGGCAGGGAAGAAGGCAGACAAGAAGGCAGACAAGAAGGACAAGTAGGGTTAATTATGCGTTTGCTAAGTCGCCGTTTAGGTCAAATAAACCCCGATATTGAAAACCGCATTCAGCAGTTGTCGATTGACAAATTAGAGAATATTGCAGAAGCCATGTTAGATTTTTCTAATGCCGAAGATTTAACAGCTTGGTTGGAAGCTAATTCTCCAAAAGACTAGGAATATTAGGTAAATCTCATGCTTGGAATCACACTCGGCAATCGCTACAGTATTATCCGTCACTTGGGAGGCGGCGGATTTGCTCAAACTTATTTAGCTGAAGATAAGCAGCTACCAGGCAATCACCTCTGCGTCGTCAAGCAGCTTAAACCTCAAGCAACTGATCCGCAAACTCTACAGGTAGCCAGACGTTTATTCGATACCGAAGCACAAGTTTTGTACAAATTGGGAAATCACGATCGCATTCCCCGACTTTTTGCTTTTTTTGAAGAGAACCAAGAGTTTTACCTAGTTCAAGAATTTATAGAAGGTCACGATTTAAGTCAAGAAATTACGCCCGCTTCTCATGGGAATGCGGGAGTCATGCAGGAAGATCAAGTTATTTGTATATTGCAAGAACTTCTGGAAATTTTAGATTTTGTACACCAGCAAAATGTGATTCACCGCGATGTCAATCCCCGCAATATCCTCCGCAGAGATAGAGACGGAAAATTAGTTTTAATTGACTTCGGCGCCGTCAAAGAAATTACTACTCAAATCACCACGTCTCAGCCCAAAAATAGCTTGAGTGTCAGCATTGGTACTCCCGGTTATATGCCCAGCGAACAAGCTCACGGCAACCCGAAACTCAGCAGCGATATTTATGCCGCAGGTGCGATCGCAATTCAGTTTCTCACCGGCATAAATCCTCACCAAATGCCCAAAAATCCCGATACAGAGGAAATTATTTGGCAGGACAAAACATCCGTCAGTCCTGAATTTGCAAACATTTTAGATAAGATGGTAAAGTACGATTTTCGGCAACGTTATTCTAGTGCAGGCGAAACGCTGCAAGCTATTAAAGAATTGAAAAATTCTTTCAGCGGTACAGTTCCTGTATTGCCTCCGGTTGCTGCTGCGAATAAGACTGTAAAATCCCGAAAAAAACTGTATTTAAAAATATTGTCGATCGCGAGTTTGATTGGCATCAGTATTATAGCATCTATTTATGGTGTAAACACTTTTAATTCTGCCAATGCAACTGACCTTTACAACCGAGGCAATACTCTTTACAATTTAAGCCGATTTGAAGAAGCTCTTGCCGCTTACGATCGAGCAATAAATCTCAGGCCAGAGTACGCGGAAGTTTGGCAGGAAAAAGCCAAAACTTTGTACGAATTGAAAAAATATCAAGAATCGCAGTCAGCTTATGATAAAGCCATAGAATTAAAGCCGGAATACTTGGAAGCTTGGACGGGACGCGGTTATGCTTTGGAGAAGTTGCAACAGTCTCAAGAGGCGATCGCATCTTTTGATAACGCTTTGAAAATCCAGCCCGACTATGCCGCCGCCTGGGAAGGCAGAGGCGATAGTCTGTTAGATTCGCAGCGGTACGAAGAAGCGATCGCATCCTACGAAAAAGCGGTACAGTTTCAGCCCAATTTGTACGGTGCTTGGTACAATCGGGGACAAGCTTATCAAAAATTAAAACAGTACGATCGAGCCGTAGAATCCTATGAAAAAGCAGTTGAAATTAAATTCGATAATTCTGAAGCTTGGTATAATTTAGGCAATGTTTTCCTCGAATTAAACAAAAACCAAGAAGCTTTTGAAGCCTACGAAAAAGCCGTGCGGTTTCAGCCCAATTTTTATCAAGGCTGGTACAGCAAAGGCATCGCTTTGCTGAAAATGCGCCGACATGAAGAAGCGGTAGAAGCTTACGAAAAAGCTGTCAAATTAAAACCTGATTATTATCAAGCATGGTACAATTTAGGTTGGTCATATCACGAATTACGCAGGTACGAACAAGCAATTGAGTGTTACAGCAGAGCCTTAGATTTAAACCCGAAAGAATCTCAAGCGTGGTACAATAGAGGCAATGCTCAGTACAATTTGCAGCGGTACGAAGATGCGCTAGTCTCTTACAATGAAGCCGTCTATGTCAAGCCTGACTACTCGGAAGCCTGGTACAGTCGTGGCAATGCACTTGTGGCGGTAAAAAGATACGAAGACGCGATCGCCTCCTATGACAAAGCAATTCGCTACAAACCGGATTACCGAGCGGCGATAGAAGCAAAAAAGCGGGCAGAAAGTCAGCTAGGAAGAAGCCCGCTAGAATCCGAACAACAACAATAATTGTTATTAGTTCCCTTAAGCGGACTTTGTTTGACAAGAAGCAATTTTAGCCAACTTTTATCTTTTAGCGAACAGCGGGAGCAATTACGGTAACTCGGCGGCTGTCTACTAACATCGGCCAAAAACCTCGATCGCTCAATGTTTTTACTGCTGCAGTAGCGGCGTTTTGATCCGTTGTATAAGCGACGAATAAAAAGGGACGCTGGCCGTAGGAAGCTAAGCCTACTTGCGTGCCTAATGCTTCCCTGACTTGGGCGGCTAATTCCGGTTGGTTGAAGTAATCGACTAACACTGCATAACCGGGGCCCAGGGGTTGGGGATTGAAGGCAAGATTGCCCGTTGCAGGATTGGTGATTGGTTCAGAACCTGGTGCTGGCTGAGGGTTGTAGACTGGCAAATTCTGGGGTAGTGCCGCTGCGGGCGATCGTACTACGTAAGCTTGCAATCCGACAACATCTTCGATGTATTTAACCCAATCGCTGGCGATTTGCGAGTCGCGAAAGCCACCAACTCGCGTCACCGTGTCATTGATGTACCGACAAACTGTGTTGTTAGTATTTCCAGGGAAAGAGCGTTTTGCTCTTTCTTGCTGTTCGGGTGTTCGGGTGACAATTAACAGTAGATATTCATCGGACTGGGGCGGTTGGCAGCTCGATTGAGCTTTAACAGAACTCGATAAAATTGTCAAGGCAAAAATGGCTATCGAAGTAGCAGAAAATAGGGGTAAAGACAAAATAAATTTGTACAGTTTACCCCTAATTGTTGTTAGTTCTTTTGTCTGGTATTTTGCTATTTTGTTCATGCTGTCTGTAGGGATGCAAGGGCATCGGGAATAGTTGGTGATGGTGCTTGAAATTCACCTGTCAGTACATATTCTAATCGCAGTTTTAACCAAGTGATGAAGACAGGATCGGTAGAAATAATAGCGGCGGCTGGCTGAGGGCATTTTGCTTTAACTTCTGCCATTGTCGGTGATTCTAGAAAAGCGGGCTGTTTGACCAACCAGAAGTCTATTTGTTTTTCTTGTTCGTTGTAGTTGCGAGTTCTTTCTTTAAACACTTCATCTAGGGCTTCTTCTTCTAGCAAAAAGCGTTGGCTGGCTAAAACGTAGTAGTAGGTTTGCATTTTTCTCGGTTGTTAGGGGTTGACGGTTAGCGGTTAATGCCGCCTGTATCTGCCAGTTTTGCTGGTCAGGGGCGGGTTTGCTCAGTTGCGGTTGTTGGAGAGTTCTAGACTCTTGTGCCGTTTACTTTACCTTATTTGTTGTCATCTTGGGTAGATGCAGAGCAAGTCGCCTCAGAAAAATCTTTTGTGGTGAGAGTTGAGGGAGTTGTGAGAGTTGCGAGAGTGGCTGGTTTTTTGGGGATTTGGGCGATTATTTTTCCGGCTGGTGATTTGCGGGAAAATTTAGGTGACAATAGGAAATTAGATGGAATTGCAGGTTGAACAATTACCAATTATTGAGACAATCTGGGGGCTGTTAAACCTGATTGGGAGTGGTTTGCATATGAAAATACTTCAGACAGTTTTTGATTGCCAACCGTAAAAAAGGCTTTCATGACGATTCGGCGATCGAGCTGCCTGCGTTACAATCAAGGGTTTGTGGCTACTACCTAAAAACTGTCCTGACTATTGTATTGAAATGTAAAATGTGTGGATTGATTTGCTCTGACCGAAATAGCGATCGCCCCGCTGTCACTTCCCCCATCCCACCAAAAGCGATCGCCCTCCGCCCCTGCTCAAATAAGCTCAACAAATCAGCTAAATTTGTTGCCCAGGGAATGCAGCCAAAGGCTAAACTAATCTAAGTTTTACCATAAAATTTTCTCCCCGTTCATGAACATCGCTTATTTAGTCAACCAATATCCCAAAGTCAGCCACAGCTTTGTCCGCAGAGAAGTCCTAGCGGTTGAAAATTGCGGCATGAAAGTCGCACGATTTTCGATCCGATCCTGCGAATCAGAACTCGTTGATGAGGCCGACAAACTAGAGCAACAATTGACTAAAGTAATCTTAGGAGTTGGTGTACAGGGGTTAGCGTGGGGTTTGCTGCGCGTTGCCGCAACTAGACCAATTCGATTCATCGAAGCTGTGCGGTTAATGTTCAAAGTTGGCTGGCACTCGGAACGGGGGATTTTGCTGCATCTAGCTTATTTAGCAGAAGCTTGCATTCTTTTAAATTGGTTTGCAGAATCGGGTATCGCACACGTTCACGCTCACTTCGGGACAAATTCCACAACAGTCGCAATGCTGTGCCGCGTGCTGGGCGGCCCGACTTACAGTTTCACGGTTCACGGCCCTGAAGAATTTGATAAAGCGACTCTTCTTTCCTTAGACGAAAAAATTAAACGATCGACCTTTGTAGCAGCAGTTAGTTCCTTCGGTAAAAGTCAGCTTTTTCGGTGGTGCGATCGCACTTTTTGGTCAAAAATTCACGTCATACACTGCGGCGTAGATGCTGCATTTTTAGCTGCACCCTACGTCCCCATACCCGCAGCACCACGCTTAGCTTGCATTGGCCGCCTCAGCGAACAAAAAGGTCATTTGTTATTGCTAGAAGCTGCTAGCAAGTTAGCAGTTCAAGGCTTAGAGTTTAAGTTGGTACTCGTAGGAGACGGGCCGCTGCGATCGGATATTGAGAAGCAGATTCAGCAACTCGGCCTGCAAAACCATATAGAAATTACCGGCTGGGCCAGTGGCGATCGAGTTCAGCAAGAGATTTTAGCTTCACGGGCAATGGTATTGCCTAGTTTTGCTGAAGGTTTGCCCGTCGTAATTATGGAAGCCCTCGCTCTCAATCGGCCCGTAATTAGCACTTATGTTGCTGGCATCCCGGAACTCGTAGAACCCGGTGTTTGCGGTTGGTTAGTTCCTCCCGGTTCCGCAGAAGCATTAGCCGTAGCGATGCGCGCGGTATTGGAAGCACCTGTAGAAAAGCTAGAACAAATGGGGAAAATAGGAGCCGAGAGAGTAGCTCAACAACACAATGTTGATTTAGAAGCAAAAAAATTAGTGGCGCTGTTTGAGAGTGCTTGAGAATGGTGCAAAACCTATTGATTAACTGACATCTTGCATCATTATTAATAAGTCTTTCAAGGGCAGGCAGAATGCCCAACCCCTACTCCCCACAGGAAAATTAATTGTTTGTGGAACAGGCATCTTGCCTGTTCCTTTAAATAAAACAACCTAGTTACAAACTTTTTAAGGAATAGGAACAGACCGCAACAACTTGTCAACAATCGTCTTAGCCCTTCTTCCCCCCGCCGGAATCAACCGGTGAGAAAGTACGTGCGGCGCCAAATACTTCACATCATCCGGGGTAGCAAAATCCCGGCCCTCCATAAATGCCAAAGCCTGCGACGCCCGGTGCAAAGCCACCGCACCCCGGGGACTCACCCCCAGGGTAATCTCCTCATCCTCCCGCGTCGATCGCACCAAATCTACAATATACTGTTTCAAAGAGGCTTCCACCTTCACACCAGCGCACAAACGACGCAATTCCTGCACTTCTTCCAAAGAAATACAAGGCTGCAAATCTTCAACAGCAAAACTATCAGAAAGCCGTTCCAACATTTGCAACTCTTCCAACGCAGCGGGATAGCCCAAAGTCAAAGACAAAGTAAACCGATCCATCTGCGCTTCCGGCAGCGGAAAAGTGCCTTGATATTCGATCGGGTTCTGAGTCGCAATCACAAAAAACGGCGTCGGAACATTTCGAGAAACTCCATCTACTGTCACCTGCTTTTCTTCCATCACTTCCAGCAAAGCTGACTGAGTTCGCGGCGTCGCCCGATTGATTTCATCGGCAAGCAAAACATTAGCAAAAACTGGTCCGGGCAAAAACTCAAACTCTCCGCTGCGCGGATTCCAAATATTAGTACCAGTGATATCCGTCGGCAACAAATCGGGAGTGCACTGAATCCGCTGAAACTTCCCATCGATCGATCGCGCCAAAGACTTCGCCAGCAGCGTTTTTCCCACACCAGGCACGTCTTCCAGCAGCGCGTGTCCGCCCGAAAGCACCGCTACCAACACCAAGCGAATAGCATCGGCTTTGCCAACAATAGTTTTGCCTAGATTTTGTTTGAGCCGCTCAATATGTTGTCTCATATCCCTGATTTCTAATTGTTAATTGCGAATTGCTAATTGCTAATTGTTGAAAAGATATCAAGATTGCCAAAATCTTGAGTCTTTGCCTTGCGGACTTCGTATTTGTACAACTAGAATTTAGTCTGACTCATCTTGCACCATTTTTAAAAGCGATCGCCTGTTCTAGATCACATAATTATTAGACTTTAGCAGTTAAGAGGCTTCTAGCAATATCGCAATCTGCCTGAATTTGAGTTTTGAGAGATTCCAGAGAAGCGAATTTTTGTTCGGGTCGCAAAAACTCTACTAAACTCGCGCTCAAGGTTTTACCGTACAAATCCCCAGACCAATCTAACAGGTGAACTTCCACAGTGGGTTGTAGGCCGTCTACTGTCGGGCGGCAGCCAACATTCATCACCCCATTGACAAAAGATAAATTTGATGCTGTGCCGGGAATTAGAGATTTGGGATTTTCCTGCTGATAGGAAGAACTTTCCTCATTCATCTTTTCCCATCCATGCTTCACCGAGACTCGCACCGCGTACACGCCAAAACGTGGCAAAAATTTTTCCGGCGGCAGTTCGATATTAGCAGTAGGAAATCCGATCGTCCTGCCCAGCCGCTGTCCGCCCACCACAGTCCCGACTAAACTGTAAGGTCGCCCCAGCAACTGATTCGCTCTTGTGAGGTCGCCGGATGCCAGACCTTCGCGGATTGCAGAACTGCTGATCCGATCGCCCTCACCGCAATTATGCAGCGGTACAAGAGCAACATCAATACCGTAACCAGAGGCGATCGACTGCAAATCCACAGCCGTCCCAGCGCGTCCCCGTCCAAACCGAAAATCAACCCCCACACTAATTCGACTCGCTTTTAGTTGTCGCACCAGAATTTCCTCGACAAACTCAGAAGCAGTCAAAGCCGCCAATTCTCGATCGAACGGCAGCAGCACAAGTTGCTCGACGCCCATTGCTGCGAGCAATTCTACCTTTTCTGCCAGAGGCGTCAGCAGTTTTTTCGGTTGACCAGTAAAAAATTCTTGCGGGTGCGGATCGAATGTCACCACAGTGCCGTAAACCCGATTGACCCCATCAGAATCGATCCCAGAGAGGCTATTGCCCTCTGCCTTGGGGGCTATCAAACCCTCGAAATCCTGGCGGCTCTCGGCTCGATCTGGCGGTGCTGCTGAGTCATTTTTACAGGTCGCCGGATGTTCTGTTTCCCAATTTTGATCTTTACCAGCGTTGGATCGCAAGTTTGGCCCCGACGAAATAACCGTCGCAGAATTTTGCCCAGGCGATCGATTTAAAATTGGCTGCACGACTTGTCGATGCCCTAGGTGCAAACCATCAAAGTTTCCCAAGGCAACAGAAGTTGGAGTCAGAGCAGCGGTACAAGAAGAAGTTACCCACACGCTTAAAATTTTGACATACTTAGCCAGATTGCGATCGCCAGTCGATTTTAGATTTTAGATTTTAGATTTTACTCCACAGATAAATCTGGAAGGTTGAACTTGGGTCTAAAGTTTTTGGTTTTCCACGACAGGAGTACGTGGCACGGTATCCGTCTTTGAGTGAGGTCAATCGATTTTCGATTTTCGATTTTCGATTTTCGATTGAAGCATTGACCCCACGGATAAATTCGGGGGGCAAGTTTCATCGGATACAGCTTTTTTATTTCTGGGTCCTGAGTCTGCGAAGGAATGAATCCGGGGGCTTGTATCCTGGATGCTTTCGGTCAGGCCTCGCTTAAATTTCCGATTTCACAGATCAAGACTTCAGAACCATCTGGCAATCTCACATCCCTCAGACATGAACTTGAGGCGCTTGCACCGACGCTTCAGACAAATCGTTATCAGGAGGCAGCAATTGTAACGACAAACCTTCCCGCGCCATCAAACTGTTCGGGAACCTTTGAGCCACTTGTTCTCCCACCCTGTCTAAAAACTCGTCATTGTGCAGCGGATCGTGGTGAAAAATCACCAACTTTTTGACATTAGCAGCCTTTGCCACCTTCACCGCTTCCTGCCAAGTCGAATGTCCCCAGCCGACCTTGCTGCTCTTCTCCGCATAATACTCCTCATCGGTATAAGTAGCGTCGTAGATCAGCACATCAGCATTTTGAGCTAAATACAGCACATTTTCGTCTAAACGATCGGGAAAATGTTCGGTATCAGTCACGTAAGCAGCCGAATACCCCCGCCAGTTTACGCGGTAGCCTATAGCTTCGCCTGGATGGTTCAACAAAGCAGTTTCCACCTTAATATCTCCGATTTCCAGCGGTTGGCCCACTTCTATATCGTTAAATTTCAGGTCTGCCCCCATAATTTGCAGGGGTACCGGAAAATTCGGGTGCAGCATCTGGTCGTGGAGGCGCTGCTGGATAGTAGCCTTATTAGGAGCAATAGCCCCATAGATGTGAAAGCAGTTCCCAGGAATAAAAGCTGGGACAAAAAATGGGAATCCTTGAATGTGATCCCAGTGAGAGTGAGTAAAAAACATATGAGCTTTTACGGGCATCTGGGACAGGAGAGTTTGTCCCAAAACCCGCAATCCAGTACCGCCATCGAAAATTAGGCGATTGTCACCCACTCGCATTTCTACACAGGGCGTGTTGCCCCCGTAACGTACTGTTTCTGCCCCGGGAGACGCTATGCTACCTCTAACGCCCCAGAAGTGAACCGTGAATTGGTTTTGCATACTAGACATGGGTTTTCTTGCAAGATTGTTCCAGCGAGTTATCGATAAGGTGTTTACATATTACTAAGGGCTTTACCATCAAACCCAAGCTCTTTGACGGTCGAGTTCCCCACTTGTTGGAAGTGCCAAGAGTCTCGCTCATCGCGAGAATGCAAAACTGTTGGGCTTGACAACTGAGCAATAAATTACAAGGTAGACTAATCAAGTCTCGATCGTAACTATTCTTTTCTTCTCTTCACTAGCCTAACCTCCGCAGACACACTTTGGGGCCGCCGTTGTGTATGAGTTTGGTCAAAAGCCGCTGTTTTTCCAGCCTCCGCACTTGCCGAACCGGATGGCGCGGTCGGTTGTTTGCCTTGCTGGTTTACCGGTTTGAACCCGGATGATGGCTTTCCTGCTATCTAGTCCGGTCGATCGACCATAATATGCAGGTGTCGGGACTTTTTTGCGCCGATATCTGGCTGATATTGCCGATCGGGCGTAAAGGCGCCTCTACAATAATGACGGTTAATTTACCCGACTTGAGATGCTCCCGCCATCGAACCCCTGCCCATGAGCATCAGGGACTCCTTTTTACGAGAACCCAGTTTAATTAACTCAACTGCCATTAATTCAAAAATCTTAGCAGTTTAAGAATGCTTCTGCTATTAATTATCAACCAATACTGTCTGGATTCTGGGTCCGCCCAGAGGCTGCGGTTCGTCCCGCTAGCGGTCAAGCTGAACCCACCCTCATCTGACATCGGGGTAGCAGCGAGAGCCCGGACCTGGGGGCAAAAGGCTAAATTTTCGTCGTGCATTTCTTGGCGGACGAATTGACTCACTCAAAATTCCCCTATTTTCTGAAGTTAAAAAAATTCGATTTTTTGCCATCCTGCCAACTCTGATCCCCCTTGGGCCTCAACAGTGATTCAGAAATATTCCCTGTTAACCTGTGGTGCTTTTCTCAACCATCTTCAATCGATCTATTTTTGGTAAGGATTTCTCGGAATTCAGCGCAGTTGCGGTACTCGCCACGGGTTTGAATTTCGGGTATCATAGAGTCTTAGACTCTTGTTTACCGAGAATCTAAATCAGTGCTAAACAAGCCTGGATAACTTTAAGTTATTTTTCAAAAAAGTCAGTATGAATCAAGTTGAAAAAACTACAACTAAGCTGAATAGATCGCCTGTGAAAGTGTCCGATCGCACTTTGGAACTCGGTAATCTTCCCTTGAGCGACCTGTCTTTAGAAATAACTGATGGTCAAGCTTTGAGGGATTTGAGTTCGGACGATCGCCCGCCGGGAACCCCAACAGCCACAGGCCGGACTGCCGCAACAAGACGCCGGAGGGTAGATGGCAACAGCGATCGGGCCCAATCGCCTGTGGTTTCTACTGCGTTTCTCAAATGGCTGCTAGAGAGTTTGACTCGCTCAAAAGGTTGGCTGGGAATTGTCACCCTGGCAGCAGTTTGGGGGTGGTGGAACAGTCAGTTACTGTTTTCCACAGGCCTGGGGATAGCAGCAATGATGCTGGTTTACCGAGGGCAGTCGTGGGACTGGCAATTGCTGCGGGCAAAAGGCGAGCAATTTTGGGAGGGCCCGAACCGTCGGTTCGTTTTAGCCGTCGGTACGGGCGGGATTGCTACCTTGGGCGCTTACATGAGTTTGGCGATTTGGGCTGACTCAAGCAGCCACTGGATGGCTTTGAGCGTGATTTTGCAGAATTTGGGGACGATCGCGATTGCAGGGCTGTTGCTGCGGCAAGGGTTGAGTCGGAGGGCCGCAAAAGATGAAGTGGCGCTCGATCGCATCTTGGCGGATTTGACTGATGCTGACCCCGTGAAGCGTTTAATTGCAGTGCGGCAAATGACCGATTTGGTGAATCAGGGTGGGTTTGGCCCTGTGAGCTCTGTCAAAAGTTCGTTAGCGAAGCCCTCGCAGAGGATCGCCCGTTCCCGCGCTGCCGAGTGCTTTCGCCTGATGCTGAGTCGGGAACCAGAAGCTTTAGTCCGCAATGCCCTTCTCGAAGGCTTGCAGACTTGGGACGCTACTTATGGCTTTGCTCTAAAATCCAAAAATCAAGTCATCGACTATTAGCTGACCGTCAAAAGCGTAAAAAGTAATTTTATGAATATTCGGAGCTTTTACGCGCAGGGGAGCCCTAGGGGCGATCGGAGAATTAGACCCCACCAGATTGGGCGCCGGCATTTCATCCTGAACAATTGGGTTGCCGTCAATGTCACAAGCAGATAAAACAGTTCGTCGCGAACTGGTGACAAGTCCTGACACCCAGCGAACTGGATACTTAAAAGTTACTTCTATCAGTCCGCTTTTGGGGGCCCCCATTAACACTGTTGCCGCAGAGCCCGTGAAAAATGCTGGGTTTGAAGGTTGGATGGCGACGGCATTGCTAAAAGTCACCCCCCAATGTGCAAACTGGTGTTCTACTACTTCAAAGCATTTCAAGTCTTCTAAGGCTACGCGGACGATCGCAGGTACCGTGGCGCGCGATCGCACCTCTGACCCGACGCCTGAGCGTTCTGGAGTGGCGACCAAAGACTTTTTGCTGTTTAAATCCATGCTTCGATAGGCTGTGTCAAATTCTGCAAACCCGTCTGATTGAAGACTTTTCGCATCAACCATAAAACCCTCGCGATCCCTTTTTCTGAGCAGTTGCATTTTAGTAGACCTCCCTGAGATTAGTTGTTTCTTGTGTTTTGGAATTGATAACGGCGAGGCCCGTGATTGCCAAACCTGCAATTAGGAATCGAAACCCCATCGCCCGCCCTCCAACAAAGACTTTCGACCTCAAAAGCCACTGCTCCGCAAAATATCGTGATTAATGATTTGTGATTGGCGAGCGTCGGCAAACCTGCCACCTGCCTGAAAGCGAGTTCTAATAGTCCTCCTTTCCGAGCGCCTGCTTTCGGGGTTGGCGAACAGACTCTATTTTGTTGAGGGGTCTTACCCATCATTTTGCTATTATCTCCGATCGGCGCTAGTTTGCAAGGGTGAGGATAACTACACAGCCGAATTGCCCAAATCGCAAAACTTACTTGCTGTCTGTAGTTTCACGCTTCACCTGTACTAAAATAGATTTAAATCATTACTCAATCTTTACAAAAACGCCACCAGCTTTGCAATTTTTTTAAACAGAGACGGGGCGACGGAAAAAAATCTAAAATATAACAGCGATTGAGGTTAGTTTATGCTTGTACCCCTCGGCTTCGGTCAGCGATCAATAGTTACTTCTCTCGGCAGAATGGTCTACTACACTGCTGAAAAAATGCCTTGGATGGGGTTGCCGACCTCAACTTCGGAAAATAAGCCGAACTTAGTATTTTTTCACGGTTTTGGAGGCGGGTCGAGTGCCTACGAATGGTCGAAAGTTTATCCGGCTTTTGCTGCAGAATATCGAATTTTAGCACCGGATTTAATCGGTTGGGGGCGATCGGAACATCCGGCAAGAAATTATCAGGTGGAAGATTATATCACAACTTTGATCGAATTTATCGAAAAAACTTGCGGCAGTCCGACAGAGGTGATTGCTTCTTCGCTAACAGGGGCGATCGCGATTCGAGCTGCGATCGCACGGCCGGATCTCTTCAAATCCCTGATTTTGACCATACCCAGCGGTTTGTCAGATTTCGGACAAGATTATGGCAGCAGTTTCTTCGCTAAGCTAGTCAACACGCCGATTTTAGATCGCTTGCTCTACAGTACCGGAATCGCCACAGACGGCGGCATCCGTAGCTTCCTAGAACAACGCCAATTTGCCGATTCGCGTCGCGTTTACCAAGAAATTGTTGATGCTTACCTCGAATCTGCTTTGGAACCAAATGCAGAATATGCCGCCCTGTCTTTTGTGCGGGGAGATTTGTGCTTTGATTTGTCGCTGTACATCACTCAGCTAACAACGCCGACAGCGATTATTTGGGGAGAAAAATCGCAGTTTACCGGGCCCGATATCGGCCAGCGGTTGGCAAATCTCAACCCCGAAGCAATCAAAGTTTTTCAACCTCTGGAAAACGTAGGTTTGACTCCGCAGTTAGAAATTCCCGCTGTCACGATTGGCTTAATTAGGCAATACTTAAAATTGCTTTCGGAAGGGTGAAGAAGTTCGGCAACGGGTTCTGTAACGAATGTAACGGATGTAACGGATTTAACGGATTTAACGGATGTAAGGAAGAAGGAAGAAGGAATATGAATTCCCTCTTCCCCCTTCCCCATTAGCAATGACTAATGACTACTGACTACTGACTAATGACTACTAATTATTCTTTCACTCGCACGTCGATAACGCTGGCGTTGAAAATGTACTTGTTGCCTTCAAGCTCTAGCGTAGTGCCAATTTTGACTTTCGTATTACCTAAAACCGGGCCATTTTCAGTAAGTTGACCTTTTCCCTCTAAGGTAAACATCATATTTTTGCTGAAGGCTTCTTCTTCTCGGGGATCGGGGAGAGCTTTCAGAGTGCCGTTGGGCTGAGGAACTGCTAGGGTTCTGGTGAGAGTTTTGACAGATTTGATGGTAATCTGACCGGAGGGTTGATTGCGGATCACCACATTGATTTTATCACCTGGTTTGAACAAATCTTGAACGTTTGTTCCTTTGAGACCGATCGCAATTGCATCAATCTCTACAGGTTTGATACTGGTGCCGACTTGGGCTACGGAACCGCCAGAAGTGCCGGGAAAGAAAAAGATTCCGACTGCAACTAGCAGTACGATCAGAGCCGCACCTACGTCGAGAATGCTGAGTTTGCCGAACAGTCGGCCTTGAGAATCCAAAATTTTCATAATCGCCTATTATATCGCCTATTATACTGATAGCGACAGGAGTATGTTTACAAGCTCAGGACTTACACAGACATCGATGAAAAACAGATGGTGCTATTGCTGAGCTACCGCTGGCAATGACATACTTTATTGATGCGTAAGTCATGAAGCTAAAAGATATTACCACAACGATCGCCCAAAATCCGCATGACTGGGGCACTTAACTCAGAAGGCAGTTGACGGCGGTTGGTTAGCCTTGACTGGATCGCCCAAAAGCTGGTGGCGCCGTTAAAATTGACAAAAAGCTAGAATAGCAACTAAGCAGCCTTAAATTACGTCTGCCTATTGAGTGACTTTTCGAGTTTTTCCTCAAATTGTATCTAACTTCTCCCACGTATCAATCATGTTAAAAAGTTTTTGGTTGACTTGCCGGCGTACTTGTGGCCGGGGGATTTATCTGTTTCTGTCCCTGATTGTGGCTGCGAGTATCGGGGTGGTTTCCCCGGAACCGACTCAAGCATTTTCTTTGCCTGAACTGATTTTTCGGGGCATCCAAGTTATTCAATTGTCGAATATGTCCGATCGCCAAGAGGTGACTATTGGCAGACAAATTAATCAGCAGTTAACGAACAGCCAGTTTAAGATTGACCGAGATCGGGACACTACAGAATATATCAACCGTATCGGTCAACGACTCGCTCAAGAAAGCACTCGCCCCAATATTCCTTATACTTTTCAAGTGATTGACGACGACGCGATTAATGCTTTTGCAACTATGGGCGGTTTTGTTTATGTGAATAAAGGCTTAATGGCAGCGGCGGACAATGAGGCAGAATTGGCCAGTGTGATAGCCCACGAAATCGCTCACATTAATGCTCGCCACGCGATTCAACAAATGCGTCAAATGGCCATAGCTTCAGGTGTAGCTTCGGCAACTGGGCTCGATCGATCTCAGGCGGTTCAGATTGGGGTGGAATTGGCTTTGCGGCGTCCCCACAGTCGCCAAGCTGAGTATGAAGCCGATCAGTTGGGATTGCAAACTATGGGGCGAGCAGGCTACGCTCAATCTGGGATGGTTGATTTTATGAAAAAGTTGCTCAACAAGCCTTCTCCTCCTAGCATTTTGAGCACTCACCCGGCAACTGGCGATCGTATTGCTGCTATTTCACAGGCTATAGATCCGGATCTTGCTAGCGGTGAAGGTTTGAATAATGAGGATTACAGGCTAGAAATCCGCAGACTTTTAGGTTCGTAGCAATTCTCAATCTGTCAGGGGCTCTATTGTTTTCTCTTCTATTTTCTTACTTCGCGATCTAGCGCTAACGCGCCGCTTCGCTAACGCGTCTTCGGGGTTCGTTAAAAAACCAATCCAGTTACTAGGGTAAGTCAGCAGCAAGTTAATTTCGATTTAAGAGATCGGACTTAAGCGGACATACCCTAAAACTACAAATTGATTTAACACTGCTGTTGAACAATAGAATCGAGCGCAGCTTGCGGGGGTGGAATCGGCTGCGGCTTCAATTGCCGAACAACTTCGTCAAACGGCAAAATTCGGACTTGATGGTTAAATACATTTACTTGATAAACTCTGCGGTAGCTGAGGTCAAATCCTGTCAGCCAGCCGCTTTTGGGATGATAAGCACCCGTGTCAATATCCAACCACCCTTCGCCCCTGACTAATTCGCCCGGTCTGACCCCATGAAAGGTAAAGGTGATCGTGTGACCGGTGATAATTAATTTATTGGGAAAATAGGGTTTCGACATGGTGTGAAATTCCCTGCGAATCCAACACAGTTGTTCGATCGACTGTTCATCGATCGACAGATGGGGGTCAACGCCGGCGTGAACCAGCCAGATGTCCCCTAAGTCCAGATGAGTGGGGAGCGAGCGCAGCCACTCTAAGTGTTTGTACGGCATCATCCCTGTATCTCTGTAGCTCGCTACTGTCGCATCGCCACCACTGTAGAGCCAAGATTGCCATGCTCGCATATCCATCGGCGTTCCCGACAAAGCCTCCAGCATCAGTTGTTCGTGGTTGCCCAACAGAGTTTGGTAGGGGCTTTGCTGCACAAAATCTAATACCTGAGCGCTTTTGGGGCCACGATCAATTAAGTCTCCCAAAAAATAGACGCGATCGTCCAAGCCGGGGGCAAGTGCCTCTAGCAGGGTCATTAAGCCGTCGTAATGCCCGTGTACGTCCCCGATAACAATGCGCCGGTGCTCCATTGTGTTTATCCGTTTCCCTGACTCAAAAGCCCCATCTCTAGCTTATAGCATCTGATTTTGCTGCTATTTGCCTCCCCTCTTTTACGGTGGAGGGGTGTCACCCATTATACTGCTTTGTATAAATGTCGTGTAAAGCTCGCCAGTGTCTGTTTGCGTAGCTACTGATAGAAACACAGGCAAGCTGTTAATTGTGGTTTTGCAACTGCTGTTACTGAGGCAAAGCTGTGAGTTATTTCACGCTTTAGGGTGCATCAGCGATTAGACGATGGATTAAGTCGAAAATAATCCTTGACACACCCTAAAATACGATCTAGCCTTAACGATTGTCACTGAGTCAAAGCTTTGAGGAATGTCTGGAGTTCTGCCAAAAAACCTTTCTTTTTTACAGGTTTGGCAGGTGTGGTGGAGTCAGGATCGGCGCTTGGTAAAGAAGCGGCTAAAATCCGCTCTAAATCGTCTCCGACTGGTTTTTGGGCGGTTTCCGAAATTAGTTCGTATTCGTCGTTTGTTTCCAGCCAAACTTGCCACGATTGAGGGTAGCAGCGGAATAAAGCCGCACTGTCTAGGGGTCTGATGTAGTAGCAAGATTCGATTTTGCTGAGGAATCGATCGCGCAATTGGCGGCCCGCATAGCCTATACCTATGGTGGCAACATCTTCCAGGCGCGGGTTGAGTAGAATTACGGGGCGACCTGCCGCAGCTATATAAATTTTTTCGACTTGGGCAACTTCTACGGCTGCTGGATTGATCAAAAGGAAAAGTTGATCTTCCGGTGATATTTTATCTTCAACAGGGGTGCGACTGCTACCCAAATCAGTGACTTTAAACGGTGTTTCTCCCCAGTCGCGACGCGCGAGGGCTGCCGCACCGGTGTCGGGAAAAAAGACTTTGACTCCGGGGTAGATTTCCTCAAATTCTGGGAGGAATTGTAGGGTGATAGACTGTGCTTGCAGGGCGATTTCTGGAAATACTAATTCGACTTGCAGTAGAGTTTTACCGTCCGAGAGGGCGGCGGCGGTGGCAATGCGGGATTGGGCGATCGCCTCGTTGAGATCCTTGGGCAGTTCTGTCATTAATCTAATTATTTTTACTCGACTTCTCTCAATCTAATTTTACCTGAGATATTGCACCATTCTCAATTACCTATTCTTGAGCATGGTACAAGATGTAAGTTTTACCGTCTCAAGCAACAAAAGCTAACACCGACACGGGCGAACCGGAACCTCCCAAAAGGCGTAATATTCCGATAACTAAAGTGATTTCAGCCGTAGGTAACAAGTCGAGATTTGCTAGATTTTCCAGCACTATTAGCTGCTTTTCCAATACCAATTTGTTAACCGCAAAACTTTCATCTCGCCCGGTATCGACTCCGTGAGTGTCGGTTCCAATTCCCGCGATAGAGCGTTCTTCTAGCAAAAATTGAGTTGCTGCTTTGCCAAATCCGGGAAAGTGGCAAATCCCGCGATCATCTTCGTTGAAAAATGCTTTCTCGTCATCCCATTTTTCTTGCCACCCAGTATACAATAAAACTAGATTTCCCGGTTCTATAAGTTTGTGCTGCCGTTCCCAAGTCAATATATCATCAATTGTTAAAGTGTAGTCGGGATTGGCAAGACTTTGCTCTCGGATGTTGATCGCAATTGCCGGCACAACGAGCGACTGCGGGGAATAACTATCAATGCTGGCGCCTCCTGCACAAAAGCTGTTGGGTGCGTTTATATGAGTTCCGCTGTGTTCTCCCATTGAGAATTTTCGCAGGAAATACCCGTCTGTTTCTATTTGAGCTACTGGGGCAATTTCTGTCGCTGGATCTCCGGGCCAAATGGGAATATTGGGATGAATTGCATGGGTTAAGTCTACAATGTTGCTGTAGGCGATCGTTTTTAAGTTATTGGACTTAAAGTTGTTTGTCATCAGGTTAAATATATCTATTATTTATTAAACACAGTTGAGTTTTTGACCTTCTGCGATGTAAATCTAAAATCTAAAATCTAAAATCTAAAATTCGATTAGTTGATCGAGGGTTGCTTCCATCACATCCTTGGTTTGCCCGGAAACAGTATACACCAAAGCTTCTCGATAAACTCTCCCGGCCGGGTGTAGCGTACCGTTAGCAGCACCGCTAGAAACTGCAACCGCAGCGTGCCCGCAACGCATCGCTAAATCAATGGCTTGAGCTCGCAGCGCTAATTGTTCTGCTTTCGAGCTATGTTGAGATTGTGGGAAATTCTGTTTTAGCCGATCGAGCTTTTGCTCTAGTTTTTGGCAAGCCGCCGTTATAAAAGGTGAATTCTTAGCAGCCGCCGCTGCTGCAATTACATCCAATCCGGCTCGAATACAGCCAAAAGTAGCCGGAACAAAATTCAGTATATTTTTGGTGTCGTTTTCCGCAATCCAGCCGACAGGTTTAATTGAAATTATTTCCGATTCATGCAGCAACCAATTATCGAGAGTTACTGTCACAGTATTAGTCGAGTTCATGGCGATTAACTGCATGATTTCGCTACAAGCTATTTTACCCTTTTCGTATTCAATATTGACAAAAGGCACTAAACCGAAAACAGCGCGTTCGTCAGGAAGTACCGCCGCTACAATAAACTTTTGAAACAAGCCAAAACCTGTTACCCAAGGAACTTTTCCTGACAGTAAATAACCTGCTTTTGTGGGAGTTGCGGTGACGGCCGGATTGCCCGATCGCCTCAAATGCGAAAACCCAATACCCAAGCGTAACTCTTTTTGGGCGATCGCGGGCAAGTATCTGCTTTTTAGCATTTCATTGTCGCTGTTGGCAAGCATCGCAGTTGCGCTGTGGTGCTGAGTTTGCAGGAAAGACAAAGCGCCGGAATATCGAGCCGTCAATTCCTGATATTTGTAAAAAATCTCCGGTGCAACTTCGACACCGCCCCATTTTTTGGGAACTCGCAACGCTAAGAGCGATCGATCTTCCAATCCCGCAACTGCTGTTTTCAGCGCTTCCGAGTCGCTGTCGATAATTTCCGCGTAGGGTGAAACGCACTTTTGCAGGTAAGTTTCTGTGTAGTAAAGAATATCTAGAAATTCCATTTTTTATGATAATTTTCTAGTTGTTTTTACCATTTCTTTGGAAAGTTTCATTACCCACGCATAGGTAGCGAGAAACCCAGTTATTACGATTTTTGCGGCGAATCACGAGACATCTACGAAAATACCGGGTTTCTGAGGTCATTTTATAGTTATTTTTATTCAAAGTTCTATGGGGGGGCAGAAAATTCCGCCCCTAAACTAACTCATTCCCAAACTTTCCAAGGAGCCTTCCCTTCATCCCAAAGCTCGTTTAAATACTT
The DNA here is from genome assembly GCF_036705715.1 of Microcoleus sp. AT3-D2. NCBI lineage: Bacteria > Bacillati > Cyanobacteriota > Cyanophyceae > Oscillatoriales > Microcoleaceae > Microcoleus > Microcoleus sp. AT3-D2. The sequence continues at coordinate 31,678 of NZ_JAUBVE010000038.1, forward strand.
GTATTCTCGAAAAGTATCCATCGCAAAGAAGAAGCCCTCATGACGGTAAGCCATCAACTGTCCGTCTGCCGCCAAACGCTGCATCGGCTCCTGTTCTAAAATACAATCATCTCCCCCCAAATACTCAAATACCCGGCGGTTAAATATCATATATCCAACACTGATCCAGCCATCTATTTGAGGTTTCTCCGAAAATTGTACTACGCGGCTATCGCTGTCTACATCCAAAATCCCAAAGCGAGAAATCGGGCGAAATGTAGTGACAGTTGCCAGCTTACCGTGAGACTTGTGAAAATCCATCAAGGCGTCAATATCGACATCAGCAACTCCATCGCCGTATGTCACCATGAAATTATCGTGATCGATATATTTTTCTATCCGTTTTACCCGCCCTCCCGTCATGCTTGCCGCGCCAGTTTCAGCCAGGGTAACATTAAAATCTTGTTCGAGATGTTCCTCATGATAAGTGATGGTATTTTGGCGTCCCAGACAGATAGTAAAGTCATTGTTCATGGCTTCATAATTGAGGAAATATTCTTTAATCATGTTGCCGCGATAGCCCAAGCACACAATAAATTTTTGGAAACCGTAGTGTGCATAGATTTTCATGATGTGCCAAATAATCGGATGCCCCCCCACCTCAACTAAGGGTTTGGGACGAAATTCTGTTTCTTCTCTGAGACGAGTACCGAGACCACCTGCGAGGATAACTACTTGCATTTTTTCACATTTTTAAAGATGATAAATTAATTTATCATCAATCATCAGGGATTTTTTCAAAGAATTATTAACATTTTCTCATAGTCAGTGAAGCTTTGTAAACCACAAAAATCACGAATTATTATAAATAATCGTAGGGTGATCCGTGGACACCGTGTATTTATGAATAATCCTAGGGTGTTCCGTACACACCATGTATTTAAATGCTGCGCGCAATTTCTAACTAAGAGTAGGGTGGGTACTGCGGACAGTATATTTGAATACAGCGCAATTTCTAACTTATTAATAGTCGATTAAGAAATAGACAAAAAAGCAGCAAAGACCTATACTAAATATAATAAAGACATTCAACAGCAATGAAAAATCAACTCGATCGCCTAAAAAAGTTTTTAGGTATCCTATGCGCGATCGCCTCAATAATTATATTATTCCAATCGGCTATACCTGGTGTTTACGCCACGGTTGTTGCACCGAAAATCTCAACCATACCACAAACCAGCGTAGCTTTTGTACCCAACATACCGGGTGGCGGATTAGACTTTCACGAATCAGCAGGAGGACACACTTTAGAGAGACACGTTGCTAAAACAGAAGCACAACTAGCACAGCGACTCGCAAGCGAAACGAGAATTTCTGCAGCATCTTCTTTTACTGACCGTTCCGTCGCCGAAACGGCTATTGCAGAAGCAATGAACAGAAATCAAAGTGCGATCGACTCTTGGGTGAAAAGTCAAGGTAATCGTTATACGATCGACTACAATGCCAACAGAATAATTGGCATTACTCTGCGTCGCCGCGCATCCAAAGCAACTTCAACATCTCGCCTGAGAATCATCCTTCAGCGCAGCGCCAAATTACCTCCCGGATACTTTATTCTCACAGCCTATCCCCAATGATCAATCAATTTCCTCATTTAACCCAATTTTTCAGTTCCTACTTTCACCAAGACTGGCCGTTAGAAGCTGACACTCCCAGCGATGTAGTGAACAACTACCGCAGCAGCGAACCGCCCGCAAGTGTTGAAGCTGCATCGCAAGAACTCAGCAAACTGCTCGAAATGCCGATCGCCCCAGCCGATTTAGAAGCATTCATCCTTGATGAATTAGGGTGTTACTACGACCCACAATCCGAAAATCAAACAGTGCGAGAATGGTTGGAATCTGTGCAAAAATCTTTGAATAATCCTAGCTAAAATCTATATATTTGTAGGGACACGGCACTGCCGTGTCCTCTATATAATTCCGATGCAACCGAGAACGATATCACTTGCTAACCGTCAATAAGTAGCCTTCGTGGACGTTGAAATTAGGGATAACATAAGCCAAGCTGCCACTACCCACCGAAAAGTTTTCTTCTTTAACTGTAACAAGCTGTGGCACGGCTCCTTCTTGATTGTTGGGAATTTTTTCTAATTTTAGAGTTATTTTCTGACCCCTTTGAATACCTAGCTGCTCCAAATTGCCGAGGGTTAATGTTACCGTTGTTGCTGAGGAAAAATTGGGGTCGAAATAACCTAAAAGTACCTGTGCTTTACCTTCAGGATTTGACTTGCTGGCTAAAGCGACAAGGCGATTGTTATTTGACCAACTCCGCACCCGCGAATTAACTCCGTCAGCATAAGCTTTGTAAGTCCACCAAGCTGCTCTCGGTTCAAAAGTATTAGGCGTGACCATCCCACTCAGCGTATTGTTGAAGCAATTGCTAACTTTATTTGGCCCTTTACTCTCCCAACAAGCTCTGCAAGCACCGTCAGCTTTTGCATACTCTAAGTTATACAAATAACCTAAGATTTCCCCCGGCTGGTACTGCGCTAAGTTCCCGACAATTTCGTTGACGTAAATTTTTTGCAATTTCAGTTCCTTGTAAGAGGGACTTTGCTGAAAATTGCGTTTAGCCTCAATTACGTGATCGTCAACAAATAAAATCATCGTGTCGTTAAGTTCGTGCCATGAGAGGAAGTTTACTTCAAGTTTGTTGGCTTTGCAGTAATCCAAAAAAGCAGCGAGATATTCTTTGCTGTAGCGGCCGAGGCTTGGCCCGCCAATCATGGCTGACGGCCCCAATTCTTCCCGCAATATTCTGTAGGCTCTTTTGTAGGTTTCAAAGAATTGTTCTCTGCTTCCATTCCAAAACGGATTTTTTAAATCTGGCTCATTCCATACATCCCAAATAATTTTTTTGCCTTTATTTTGCTGAGCTAACTGTCGGATGAATGCTTCCCATGCGGGGTAGTTTTGATAGGGCCAGCCATTGGGATTGCTACCGTAGCCCCACAAGTCGCTGACTACTAACTGAAACTCGGCTCCGCTGGCGATTATGCGATCGTAAATATCGAGTCTCCCCGCCCGCCAAAGTTTGGGCTGCAAGGGTTTGATCGAGCTATCCGGCGGTTTTGCTGTGTCGATTCCGTGCAGGATGCCGCTCATGGAAATTGTACCGGTGGCTGGCTGTCCAAAATCTACTGTAACGTTGGATCGCAGTTGGGCGATCGCTCTTGGCTGTCCCCAATAGGCTATTAACAGAACAGTGACAATAGCTAAACAAATTGTCAGCAGTTTATTAATACGTGGGAATTTGAATGTAAATTGCATATCTTTTCTTTGGTTGATGTTTTGTGGAAGGGGGATCTTGCCCGTTCCTAAGAATGCTGTAAGAACTCAGTTTTAACGAACCGATGAAAACACTTCAAAACCCTGTATTGATTCTATCACTTGTTGCCACGATCGGGAGTTAATCAGCTCGTTAGTATCGAAATTAACTCCTTTTTCCACAGCAAAAATACCAAAATTTTTCACCCAATCAAAGATAGTTTCTGTGGTAAAATAAGGCGTGCAGACCCAAGCCGATTGCAAATTACTCGCCATCTCGGACATATCTCCCCGATCGTAAGCCTCCCAAGCTTTCCACACTAAATAATAGTATTTCACCAGGCTATCCACTTGCTGTAGCTGCTTTTTGAGTTTCGGACTAATAGAGAAACTGTCGCTCTCATCGTTACTTACAAATGCCTGTTCAATTATTGCTTCATATTCCCGAAGCATCCGTTCTTCTTTGAATAGTTCTTGGGCTCGCGCTTTGCACGCTTGTCCTGCAAGTCTGCGCGATTCGGGATTTTCTGCCCATATTTCCACCGTTTGTACCAACTCTTTTACTGTTCCTTCTGGGTCGATTGTAGGATCGGGGAGCAACTTTCCCGTGTCTCCCAATTCTTCAGGAATCCCGCTAACTGCTGTGGCAATTACGGGCAATCCTTTCGCCATTGCTTCCATAATTGCTAACGGCATTCCTTCTGCTTGGGAAGATAAAATAAAGATGTCGCTGGCGTCGAGCCAATCGCCAATATCCCAGCGCTGTCCTAAGAATTTCACCTGTTCTTCTACTCCCAATTTGCTCACAGTTGCTCTTAATTCAGGTTCCATATTGTCGTGAGTAGTAGACCCAGGCCCGGCCCAAACAAAGTAAATTTGGGGCCAAATTGGACGATTTTTCAATTGGGCGATCGCCTGCAATTGATACTGATATCCTTTAATAGGAGTCAATCTCGCCGCCGTAAAACAAACGACAGCATTTTCGGGGATTCCTTGTTCTTGACGCAGGCGTTGGCGAGTGGAAAAATTCTGCGGCTCAAAATAACTATTTGGTCTGCCATAATAGATTACTTTTCCTCGTTCTAGACGCGCTTTAAATAGACTTCGGAACAAGTTTAAATTTTCGTGGGAAACTGCTACTGCTGCTTTGGCTACAATGTACTGGTAGGCAACTGCATCGAAATAGGGGATTTGATCGCCGCGATCGAAGGTTTCATAATTGCGATTGATATAACCCAGACTGATTATGTACGGTATATTTTGCTCGATCGCAACTTGTTTCGCTGCAAAGTTAGCCATCGGCCAGCCGTCACTAAATATAATTAAATCCGGTTGAGCCTGGGCGTAAATCTTTTGAGCATCATCCAAATTGTAAGCTATTCGCAAAAACTCTTTCATCGTGTCGAACTCTAGCCAAATATGTTCGATACCTAGCTGTTTTTGTTCGGTAATTAAAGGGTTAGAAGCTTGACTTTGAACGCTGGTTACTCGGTAGCCATCGGCAGCTAATTTACACATCAGCGAGTGGTTAAACTGAGCCAATCCGCCGACTCCTGAGTCTTCTGTGTACAGGAGTACGTGCTGTCTTAGCTGCCGAGAAGTCGAACGGGGAGCCGATTGAAACTGATAAGGATTGTTCGCTGCGATCGCCACTATGTCTTGCCATTCCTGTAAATTGGTTAAGGCATAGGCATCAAAGTTGTCGCCGTACTGTTCCGAAACCCCCTTAAAAGTTTCCAGCCAATTAAAAACAGTTTCAGTACCTGTCAAATGAGTGTAATACAAAGATTTTTCCAGACATTCGACCATTTCTGCCAAATATCCATCGCGGTACATCCGCCATGCTATCCATACGAAACACTTGTAACGTTCCGCGCGTTTCAAGTCGCGGATGTGCTGAGGCAAATCTGGTCGCGCGAAAAATTGCTCCATCAAAATTTCGGTATTTTTCATTAATTTGCAGCCGTTAGACATGATATTGCTGTCGTGCTGACGATAGCAGGTTAATATCTCTTTTAACCAAACTGACTTGCAGCCTTTTAAACCTAAACGTAGCACAAAATCTAAATCTTCGGTTGGCGGCAACCTATGATCGAAACCCCCCAAGCGTTCCCACCATTCTCGCCGCAGCATCATGGCGCTGGGACGCACGGATTTGTACAAAACAAAACTTTCTAAATCTAATTTGGGTTCTTCTTCCCAAGGCTTGACTCCATAGATGCCTTGCTCGTTTTTGTCAACGATTACCCAACCTGTTTGCACCATATCTAATGTGGGGTCAGCGTCAAAGCAAGCTACTTGTTTTTCTAGTTTTTCTGGTAAGAAGAAGTCGTCAGCATCTAGAAAAGCTAAAAATTCCCCTTTGGCTAACTTACAAGCATGATTTCGAGCAATTGCCGCTCCTTGGTTATCTTGATAGATGTATTGAATTAAATCGAGGTAAGGTGCTAAAACTTGGCGAGTGTTGTCAGTAGAACCGTCGTCTACGACGATAATTTCCCAGTTTTGATAAGTCTGGCCCAAAACACTCTCTACGGCTCTGACAATGTAGCGATCGCAGTTGTAAGCCGGGATGATGACACTGACGCGCACTTTTTTGGAAGTAATAATACTAGCCATTAACTGTTTCCATTCTGGTAATTTTCGGAGAGAAATTGCATCGATATTGCGGCCGTAGGTCTTAGCAATTTCAGTGATGCGCTTTACCCAATCTGCTATAGTTGCTGTCAGGGAGTACGGGGTATAATCCAAAGATTTTTGCAAATAGTCAGTCATTTCTGCCGGATAGCCGCTGTAGTAAAGTTGCCACGCCATCCATGTCAGAGCTTCATACAACGCCTGCTTTTCTAATTGGCGGATGTCCTCTGGTAAGTCGGCTCTACTGAAGAAATTTTGCTTTAATTTAATACAAAGGTTTGCCTGTTTTATCGCTCTCTGGATGGACACATTTTGCCCGTGCTGGCGGTAGCATACTGTCACTTGAGGCAACCAAACAGCTTCGCACCCAGATAGTGATAAACGCACAATTAAGTCGGCATCGTCTACTGAATCATACTGAGAATCAAAGCCACCGACTCGTTCTAGCCACTGCCGCGAAAACATCATGGCGCTGGGAAGTAGGGGCATATAAACAATCCAGGTTTTTAAGTCTAGCTGAGGCAAGTATTCCCAGGGTGTGACATCGAAAATACTTTCGCCTTGCTCTTTAACCATTCGCCAGCCACTATTAACAATTCCTAGTGATGGCTGAGCGTCAAATAACGCAACTTGTCCAGCTAACTTATCGGACAAGAAAAAGTCATCTTGATCTAAAAAAGCAATTAATTCACCTCGGGATTCCTGAATTCCTCGGTTGCGAGCAGCAGCTACTCCTTGGTTTTCCTGATAAACATAGCGAATTTTGTCAAAATAAGGCTGCAATGCTTGGCGGGTGTCGTCGGTTGAGCCGTCGTCTATGACGATAATTTCCCAGTTTTTATAGGTTTGGCTGATGACGCTTTCTACCGCTTGCGCTATGTAGCGAGATCCATTATATGCTGGAATAATTACACTTACTCGCGGTGTCGGATTTGCTATTGACATGAATTTTATCGGTGATAAGGAAGGGTTCGGCAACGGATTCTGAAACGGATGTAACGGAGGTCAGGAAGAAGGAAGATCCAATTATACTGCTGACACAAATTATAGTTTGAAAGGTAAATCTGGTATTTTAGCGTGCATAAAAGACAGATTCAACACCCTGTACTTCCTCGACTAATTGTTGCCATTCAGCAGAATTAATTAGAGAATATGTATCTAAATGATGCCCTTTTGCTGAGGAAAAATTGCCAAAATATTCCACCCAGTTTAACAGTGTTTCTGTAGTCAAAAAAGGTGTGTACTTCAAAGATTTTTGAAGCCACTTCTGCATTCCGCTTAGATCTTCTTGACAGTAAGCCTGCCAAGCATTCCACACTAAAGAGCTGTAGTTCACCCGGCTTTCTATTTTCGCCATTGACCTCTGCACCTCTTTTTGAGTAACAAATGGATCTGTTTGGCGATCGCAAAGTAAAGCTTTTTCGATCGCCTCAATAGACTCTGCCAACATCCGTTCCTCTTTAAACACTTTCTCGGCCCGCTGCTTGCAAGCTTGACCGATTTGATGCCGTAATTCTGGATTCATCGCCCAAGATTCTACAGTTTTCGCCAATTCCCTCGCGGTTCCCTCTGGATCGGTATTCGGATCGGGCAACAATTTCCCAGTATCGCCAAGCCCTTCAGGAATGCCGCCCACAGCCGTTGCAACTACCGGTAATCCCTTAGCCATCGCTTCCATAACTGCAAGGGAAGGCGCTGCATCTGCCACAGAAGTCAAAATGAATATGTCGCTAGCATCGAGCCAATCTAGGATATCCCAGCGCTGTCCGATCGCCTTCACGCGATCGCTCACGCCTAACTCTTTAATAGTTTCCCTCAATTCTATTTCTACATTATCAGCGCTTCCCTCACCCGTTCCTGCCCACACAAAATACAGTTTAGACCACACAGGAGACTGCTGCAACTGCTTGATTGCTTCGATCTGATATCGATGCCCTTTAATCGATGCCAATCGAGCCGATGTGAAACAAACAATCGCATCTTCAGGAATGTCTATTTCTTGTCGCAGGCGTTGACGAGCCGCAGCATTAGGAGGTGCAAAATATTCAGGAGAACGCCCCAAGTAAATCACTTGTCCTCGCTCTTTCGGCAACTTGAAATGTTGGCACAATAAATTCAAATGTTCGTAAGCCCCAACAATCAATGCTCTAGCTTGCAGGCAGTGGTAGAGCACTCCTTCCGCATAAGGCACTACATCCCCGCAGGCAAAAGTTGCGTGTTCTGGCATAACTAACCCAATCACCATCATGTATGGTATTCCCATTTCAATAACTACCTGTTTAGCAGCAAAATTGGAAAATGGCCAACCATCGCTAAAAATAATCATATCCGGTTGATTGCTAGCAAAAAGCTCTCGTGCATCCTGAGTATTTCTTAACACCCGCTGTAAATTTTTATGTCCGCTAAAATCCAGCCACAAATGCTCTATACCTAACTCTCGTTCTCGCTCCAGCAAGGGGCTAGAATGTTTGGTTTGCACGCAAGTGACTCGATATCCTAATAGGGCTAACTGACAAAGAATGGCATGATTGTATTGCGCTAATCCTCCCACGCCCGGATCGTCCGTGTTGTAGAGTAAAATGTGGGCTTGCGCTTTTGAATGTGTGGGAAGAATAGAACTCTGTTGAGATGGGAGTGGATTAGTCATCACCATCAAAATTATCTCTTGCCATTGGGCTAACTTACTCAGCGAATAAGCGTCAAAATTTTCACCATATTCTTCAGAAGCCATCTGAAAACTTTCCAGCCAATTCAAGACTGTTTTTGTGGGCGAAAAAGGTGTATATTGCAATGACTCTTCTAAACACTGAGCCATCTCTGCTAAATGACCGTCGCGATACATCCGCCATGCCAGCCATTTTAAGCATTGATAGCGTTCCGGGTTTTTTAACTGCCGGATTGACTGAGGCAAATCGGGTCGAGCGAAGAATTTTTTCATCACAATTTCTATATTCTTCATTACGCGAAAACCGCTTGACATGAGATTAGAATTGTGCTGGCGGTAACAGGTAAGTGTTTCTTCTAACCAAACTGCTTTGCACCCCTTTAAAGCCAAACGCAAGGCAAAGTCTAAATCTTCTGCTAGTGGCAACTGAGAATCGAAACCGCCCAATTTTTCCCACCACTTTCGGCGCAGCATCATCGCACTCGGTCGCACGCATTTATATAGAATAAAGCTTTCTAAATCTAATTTAGACGCTTGCTGCCAAGGCTTGACAGCAGAAATCTCTCGCTCGGTTTCATCGACGATCAGCCAACCTGTTTGCACCATATCTAAGGTGGGGTCAGCGTCAAAGCAAGCTAGTTGTTTCTCTAGCTTGGATGATAGGAAATAGTCATCGGCATCTAGAAATGCCAAAAACTCGCCTTGCGCTAGTTGGCAAGCAATATTTCGGGCGGCTGCTACTCCTTGGTTTTCCTGATATATGTAGCGAATTCTGTCAAGATAAGGCTGCAATACTTGCTGCGTGCTATCTGTCGAACCGTCATCTACAACAATAATCTCCAAATTAGTAAAAGTTTGACCTAGGGCGCTTTCAACCGCTTGCACGATGTAGCGAGATCCATTATATGCTGGTATAATTACGCTGATTAGCGGTGTTTGATTGACTGTTGACATTATTTAGCTCGCTGTTAACCTATGATTATCTAGTTTAGATTAATGTGGCGGACATTCAGCATTATTTTGTGTTCAGTAGATCTACTTACAAAAACTTGAACTTTGGCAAAGTGTAGCATATAATTTTACATGGAATGATTACTCAAAAGGAAAATAAAAAATGAATTCGGAAACAGCACAGGTGAATTTTCAGCAACAGGCAGAACTTTATTTAGCTACAGGCAACTTCGATCGAGCGATCGCACTTTGCCAACAAGTTTTGGAATCTGAACCCAACTCTGCAGAGACTTGCAAGACCTTGGGGAAAGCGCTGCAAGCTCAGGGTAAACTAGAAGACGCAAGGTATTGGTATAAAGTTGCGATCGCCCTGCAACCAGATTTTGCCGAAGCTTTTGCTAACCTCGGCACTCTCTGCGCTACTTTGGAACAGTGGCAAGAGGCGATCGCCTGTTACCAAAAAGCCATCTCCCTGCAACCAAACTTTGCAGGATTTTACCGTAATTTGAGCCGGATATTTACCCAAGTCGGTCAAGCTGAAGAAGCAGCAGACTGTTGGTATCAAGCACTCATCGTGGAACCAATAGAAATAGCAGAAGAATATCTAGATTTGGGTAATACTTTACTTGCCCAAAAAAAGGCAGAAAAAGCGCTAGTTTGTTACCACCGCACGATTTATTTAAACCCGAGCTTTTGCGAAGCTTATTGCAAAATAGCCGAAGCTGCTAGCGAGATCAAGCAGTGGGACGAAGCTATTGTTAACTACCGCAAAGCTATTCAACTCCAGCCGGACATTTCGGAGCTTTATTACAAATTAGGCAATGTTTTGCAAGCTAATGAACTCTGGCGCGAAGCGGAGGCTGCCTACCGAAAAAGTATTGATTTAAATCCCAATTCTTTTTTGTCATACTACAACTTAGGCAGCGTGCTGCTCAATTTAGAAAAATGGCAAGAAGCTGCGATAGCCTACCGCACGGCTGTTGAAATTAACCCGGATTATTCTTGGTCTTACTACAGCATCGGTACAGCTTGCGATCGATTAAAAGAATGGTCTGAATCCGCTGCAGCTTACCAGCGCGCTACTGAAGTAGACCCGAATTTTTTCGCAGCTTTTCACAAGTTAGGAGATGCTCTTTTTCAACTAGAAAAGTGGTCAGAAGCTGAGGCTGCATACGAACGGGCGATCGCCCTAAATGCAGATTTATTTTGGTCGTATTATAACTTAGCTTTGACTTTAGTTAAACTTCAAAAGTTTGCACCAGCAACACTCGCTTATCGGCGGGCGATCGCACTCAATCCAGAATTCTCTTGGACTTACCACAATTTAGGAGAAGTGCTCTTAAAAACACAACAGTGGAAAGCCGCAGCTACCGCTTACCAACGTGCTATTGAACTTAATCCCAGTATTTCTTGGTCTTATTACAATTTAGGCGATGCTTTGAGTGGAAGTCACGCATGGAACGATGCTGTTTCCGCCTACCTTTGTGCGCTTCAAATCGACCCGTCTCTACCAAAAATTTACATAAAGTTAGGTGAGGCTCTAATTAAAAGAACTCCGGTAGATTCAGATGTAGCAACTAGCTACTATCACCACGAAATGCACCCGCTGCACCCTCCTGAATTTTACTGCGAAATAGCCCAAAATTTTGCTGAGAGCGATCGGCGTAACGAAGCCATAATGTTGTACTTGATGGCATTAGAAATTAGACCAAAAGATCCAGAAATATCCCAAAAATTAGAGGATATTTTAGAAAAACAGCGTCAAACAGGGGAATCTACTCTATTATTAGAGTTAGAAGCTAAGGATATTCGCGATCGTTACATTGCCCGAGTCGCCAAAGGCAAGACTTTTGCAGAAGTCGGTGGCTTGTGGGGAACTGTCAGCGAAAAAGTATCTGTAGCTAGCAAATACGGTGCAGTTTCTCTGACAATGATTGATGCCATGCCGGCATCCATCCACTGGTGGCAAGATTTTCGCGATCGCATGACAAGTTTAAATATTGCTAATTATCACTGTATCAATCAAGATATCACTCAGATTCAGCTTGCAGACATTGGCGAGCCTTACGATGTAGTTCACTGTGCAGGAGTTTTGTACCATCACCCCCATCCGTTGCAGATTTTAGTTGCCTTGCGTCAGATAACTCGCGAGCATTTAGTTTTCACTTCAGCTATCACCCAAGAAGTTATAGAAAATGAGGTGGGACGCTATGAAATTCCCACTTCTGGAGTAATGTTTATTCCAGCTTTGGACGACGCAGAACGAGCTATTTTAACAGCTTATTGGCGGACATACATCAACAACAACCAACTTATAGGGATAACTGAAAAAGCCGTTTTTGACATGGACAATTTTGCGGCGTGCTGGTGGCTACCTACAGCTACTGCTTTAGAAGCTATGTGCAAAGTCGCGGGATTTAACGTTTTAGACAAAGGATTGACTTGGGACAATAATGCTCTGACTCTGCTGCTAGGGATTTGAGGATTGGTAAACAAACAATAACAGGACTTGCTTGTGCACAAACGGCTAAACACCCGGTTTATGAGCGGATTCCTCGTTTTCTTTCCCCCATATTCCTACTAGAAACCGGGTGTTTTCCGTAAGTCCTAAATAAAATAGCTACAAACATTTTTTGTGAAGAAAAGAGGAACTGGGAAATAATTAATGAACACTCACCAACCAGGGACGCCGTTAGGAAACATTTTAGTAGTAGACGATACACCAGAAAACCTGCGTCTGTTGTCTACGATGTTGACTCAGAGGGGGTACACTCCCCGCTGCGTGATTAACGGAAAAATGGCTTTGAGAGCCTGCAATTCTAATCCACCAGATTTGATTTTGCTCGACATAATGATGCCAGAAATGAATGGCTACGAAGTCTGTCAGCACTTGAAAATAGAAGCAAAAACTCGCGAAATCCCGGTAATTTTTATCAGCGCTAAAGATGAAATCTTTGACAAAGTAAACGCATTTGCTGTGGGAGCTGTTGACTATATCAGCAAGCCATTTCAGTTTGAAGAAGTGCTCGCCCGCATCGAAAGTCACCTCAGCCTGCGGAATTTACAAAAGCAGCTAAAAGAACAAAATATGCTGCTGCAAGAAGAAATCACGAGCCGCTTAGCAGTCGAAAAAAATCTTCAGGAAAAAAACCAAATTTTGCAACAAGAAATCAGCAGCCGTCGCGCTGTTGAAAAAGCTCTGCAAGAGCAAAATTTGGTACTCCAACAAGAGATATCCCACCGCCAGCGCGCCGAATCTGCTCTATTAAAATCTAACCAAGAATTGGCGCGTTCAAATGCAGAACTAGAACAATTTGCTTATGTGGCTTCTCATGACTTGCAAGCGCCTTTAGCAACTATTGCCAGTTACGCTCAACTTTTAGAAAAACGCTACAAAGACCAACTCGACAGCCAAGGTAGTAAGTTTATCGGTAATATCGTTCAGGGCTGCACCAGAATGCAAACTTTAATTGACGATTTACTCGAATATTCGCGCGTTGGCCGGAGTCGGAAACCTTTTGAACTGACAGATTGCAATCATGCAGTCGAGCAAGCACTCGCGAACCTGCAAGGGGCGATCCGCGAGACTAAAGCCGTTGTCACCTACAGCGAATTACCCGCGGTAATGGGGGATATTTCTCAACTCGTACAGCTATTTCAAAATTTAGTCAGCAATGCGATTAAATATCGCCACGATGCACCGCCTGTGGTTCATATTACCGCTTGCAAACAGGAGGAAAACTGGTTAATTTCTGTCTCAGATAATGGAATTGGTATTGCTCCGCAGCATCAAAAACGCATCTTTCAAATTTTCCAGCGCTTGCACACTCAAAGAGAATATTCTGGGACAGGTATTGGTTTAGCAATTTGTCAAAAGATTGTGGAACTTCACGACGGATGTATCTGGGTGGAATCGGAACCGGATCAAGGTTCAACTTTTTACTTTACTCTCGCTTAATCGAGACATACTTCAAAAGGTATAAGTTCTAAAGTAGGTAAAATGTATTATTTTATAACCTTTCACTCCTAACCTAGAAGCTACAATGTAGAAGTTAATACTGTTTAATAGTTTAGATGAAAGCATTGAATAATTGGGAATGACTGTGACTATCGGGTTGGGGAGAGGGGCTACAGTTGGATTCTTTTTTAAATGGTAGAAATGGCAAGTTAGAATAAAAATGTTTTCCCGTTGACAGTATACTTAGTGCGTGATATAATTTTAATTATTAAACATAAATTTTGTAGCGCTTGCTTACCCCCAATCTGACAGTTGATGTAGGTGTACGTGCAATTGAATGACTTCCATAAAAATACCAGGTAAAATTCAAGTTACTTTAACAGTTTATTGATTAAAAATATTATGAAAGCAGTTTTTAACTTAGCTTTGCCTCCTATCTGCTTTAAAGTTTTGTTAGTAGAAGACAACCCTCATGAAGCTGAGCTGATTGAAGATTTGCTGTCAGAAATTGGCGGCGAGCAGCGTATAGTGCTGACGAAAGTAGAGCGCCTCAGCGAAGCGCAGCAGCTATTGAATCAAGAAACTTTTGACATAATTTTATTAGACCTTTCACTGCCAGATAGTCTGGGAATCGAGACGGTGGCTCGGGTACAAGAGTACGGGGTAAATGTGCCGATCGTAGTTCTGACAGCCCAAAACGACGAAGAACTTGCCCTGCGGTTGATTTCGGTAGGCGTACAGGATTATTTGGTAAAAAGAAAAATCGACAGCGAACTGTTAATTCGATCGCTCCGTTACGCCATAGAACGCCAGAACAGTCAAGATGCTTTGCGAAAAAGTGAAGAAAAATATCGCTCGGTGGTGGAAAATTCCCTGATCGGCATTGCCATCATCGCTCCAATTATTGACAGCGAAATTCCTCTAAATTGCCACTGGATAGAAGTTAACGATGCCCTGTGCAATTTACTGGGCTATGAGCGCTACGAACTCGTGCAAAAGAATTGGCTAGAGTTGACTCATCCAGAGGATTTGGAGGCTAATTGTGAAAATTTTTCTCAGATGTTAGCAGGTAGGCTCGACGGTTACATCTCAGACAAAAGGTGGCTCAAACAAGACGGCGAAATAGTTCATACGCGAGTTTCCCTGCGCTGCATCCGTCGCCTGGACGGGTCTATCGACCGGATAATCGAAGTAGTGTTGGACGTGAGCGATCGCTACCGCTACGAAGCCAAACTGAAAGCGTCAGAAGAATTTTTAAACCACACCATAAATGCTACGCCAGACCCAATTTTTGTCAAAGACGAGCAACACCGCTGGATGATATTAAATGATGCTTTTTGTCAGTTGGTCGGCAAATCGCGCCAAGAACTGATCGGCAAATCAGATTATAACTTTTTCCCCCAATCAGAAGCTGCTGTTTTTTGGACAAAAGATGAAGAAGTATTGAGAACGGGTGTCTGCTTGGAAACCGAAGAAAAATTCACAGACTCTGCCGGGAGAGAACACATAATTTCTACAAAAAAAAGCATTTTCAAAATAGCAGACGGCAGTAAAGTAATAGTGGGTACAATTAGAGATTTTACCGAATACAGAAAGCAACAAAAAGCCCTGGAACAAAGCGAAGCTCGCTTTCAAAAATTGGTAGCTAACCTGCCGGGAATAATTTATCAATTACGAATGTCAGCCACTGGAAAAATATCTTTCCCCTACATCTCTTCAGGCAGCCGGCAACTCTACGAATTAGAGGCAGAAGCAATAGAGAAAAATGCGGAACTGATTTCCAATGGAATTCACCCAGACGACCTCTTAGATTTAAAAGCATCGATCGCAATTTCAGCCACTACGCTGGAACCTTGGCAGCAGCAGTGGCGGCAAACTTTGCCATCTGGAAAAGTTAAGTGGCTGCAAGGAGCTGCGAGACCAGAAAGGCTCAATAATGAAAGCAAATCGGGCAGCGAAGGCGATATTCTCTGGGACGGTTTAGTGATGGATATCACTGAATTAAAGCAGGCACAAACAGAGCGCGATCGTTTTTTCACCATCTCCTTAGACTTGCTTTGTATTGTAGGTTTCGACGGTCATTTTAAACGTTTAAACCCAGCTTGGTCAACAGCTTTAGGCTATAGTATTAGTGAAATGTTGGGCAAGCCAATGATCGAATTTGTTCATCCCGACGATCGAAAAGCGACCGCAGCCGAAGGAGCAAAACTAATAGCGGGTACGTCCAGTATCTCATTTGAAAACCGCTACATCTGCAAAGACGGTTCTTATAAATACTTCCTGTGGACGGCATCGCCATTTAGCGAAGAAGGTTTAATCTACTCAGTCGGCCACGACATTACCTCTCGTAAACAAGCAGAGTGTCAACTCCAGCGCCAAGCAGTAGCAATGGCCGCTGCTTATGACGGAATCGCAATTTTTAATAATAATAAAGAATGTATTTATTCCAACGACGCTTATCTCAAAATGTACGGTTTGGCTAGCCCTAGTGAACTGTATGGGAAGAAATGGAAAATGCTCTACAGCAAAGCAGAAAATTTATTTTTTGAACTACAAATAATGCCGATGCTCCTGCAAAAAGGGTACTGCAATATAGAAGCTAGCGGTCAGCGCCGGGACGGTACTAAGTTCCCTCAAGAATTGTCGCTGACAAGGCTTATAGGTGGCGAAATCATTTCTATAGTCCGCGATATAACTAATAGAAAACAGGTAGAATCAGCCCTGCGATCGAGCCAGCGTCGCTACCAAACTTTAGCAGAATCATCGCCAGTTTGCATATTTCACACCGACACCTTGGGAAATTGCCTTTATGTGAATCAGCGGTGGAGCGAAATTACGGGATTAAACGCAGAATTAGCAGCAGAAATTGGCTGGATGAATGCCATACATCCCGATGATGTGGAGCGGGTAAAAAATGAATGGCATCGAGCAATTATTGAGAAAATTCCTTTTAAATCAGAATACCGCTTTCAGCGTCCCGACGGTCGTGTAATTTGGGTGATAGGTCAGGCAATTGCAGAAATCGGAGACAAGCAGGAAATTAAAGGCTATATCGGCACTATTACTGATATTAGCGATCGCAAACAAGCAGAATTAGATTTGCTGCGAGTTACTCAAGCGGTGGAAAGCACCAGCGATGCGATCGGCATTGCTGACTTGACAGGGCGATCGCTCTACCACAATCAAGCCTTTGTTCAACAGTACGGCTACACAGCAGAAGAACTAAACACAGCAGGCGGATTAACAGCAATTTACCCCCAAGCTAAAGTACTGCTAGAAATGTTTAAAACGATCCGTAAAGGCAAATCTTGGCAAGGCGAACTCAAAATCAACACTAAAAACAACGAACTGGTAACAACTTTATTTCGCGCCGACGGCATTAAAGATGAAGCTGGTCATTTAATCGGGTTAGTGGGAGTAATTACCGACATTACCGAACGCAAACAAGCGGAGATGGTTCTGCAGCAGCAATTAAGGCGAGAACGGCTAGTAGTTGCCATACTCGATCGCATTCGCTCCTCCCTAAATTTAGAAGAAGTCCTGACAACTGCTGTCGAACAAGTGCGGCAATTTTTGCAAACAGACCGCACAGTTATTTACCGGTTTAATCCCGACTGGAGCGGCTTTGTCGTTGTGGAATCCGTGGCAAAAGATAGAGTTTCGCTGCTAAATTTTAACAATATTGATAGCTGTTTTAGAGAAAAATTTGTTGAAGTTTATCAGCAAGGCTGTATTAGATCTATGGAAGATATTTACCGGGAAAATTTGACGGAATGCCACATGAAGTTTCTCGAAGAAATTGAAGTAAAAGCTAACTTAATAGTACCGATTTTAAAAGCACGAGAAAGCATTTCTCAGACCGAACAGACTGCAGAAAATCAGCTCTGGGGACTGCTGATCGCCCAGGATTGCAGCGGCCCCCGTCCCTGGGATTCCTCAGAAATAGAATCCCTGCGGCAATTGTGCGTACAATTGGCGATCGCGATCCAGCAATCGACGCTATTTCAACAAGCACAAACGGAAATTGTCGATCGCAAACTTGCAGAATCTGCCCTCCAACAAGCTGCATTAGCCGCAGAAAGCGCCAACCGCGCCAAAAGCGAATTTCTTGCCAACATGAGCCACGAACTACGCACGCCTTTAAACGGCGTTTTAGGTTACGCTCAAATCCTCAAAACCGACAAAGACTTAAACTCAGATCACCAAGAAAGTCTCAGCAATATTCAACAGTGCGGTCAACACCTGCTAATGTTAATCAACGATGTGTTAGATCTTTCCAAAATTGAAGCTAGAAAAATGGAACTCTACCCGGAAGAGTTGAATTTTCTAAATTTTACGAAAAATCTTGCTGATCTGTTTCAGATGCGGGCCTCTCAAAAAGAAATTTTATTCCATTACGAACAAGTCTCTCCCCTGCCTAGCTGCGTTCGTGTCGATCCAAAAAGATTGCGCCAAATTCTCATAAATTTACTCAGCAATGCCGTTAAATTTACTAACAGCGGCGGTGTGACTTTCAAAGTCGGCTATGTCGGCACAGGGGCCTGGAGTCAAGGGCAAGGAGAAAATTATCAGTTCTCGACTTTGAGTTCGGAACTGAAACAAAATTATATGCGCTTCGCCCACAATCCGATCGCAGCCAAACACGCTTTAAAAATCCGCTTTCAAGTCGAGGATACCGGCACAGGAATAGAGCAAAGCAAGTTAGAAGAAATATTTTTGCCTTTCCACCAAGTAGGAGGCAATACGTTTGTTGAAGGTACAGGTCTCGGACTCTCGATTAGCCAGAAATTAGCGAAACTAATGGGAACCGAAATTCGCGTCCACAGCACTTTGGGAAAAGGCAGCACTTTTTGGGTAGATTTAGAATTGCCCGCAGCTAAACGGTACTTGGATGTGTCTCCTTTGCAGGAAAAACGCTGGCTTGTTGGTTTTATAGGCAACAAGCGGAAAGTGCTAATAGTGGATGACAATCAACTGGATCGCGATTTGTTGTGCAGGCTGCTGCGGCGTTTGGGATTTGAGGTTGCAGAGGCCGAAAACGGGCAAGAATGCCTCGGCAAAACAGTTGAATTTCAACCGGATGTGATTTTAATGGACTTGCGGATGCCTGTAATGGATGGCTTAGAAAGTGCAAGGAAACTGCGGCAGTTGCCGGAAGTAAAAGATGTTGTGTTAATCGCTATGTCAGCTAGCGTTTTCGAGGCTACGCAGCAAGACAGCATCCTCGCAGGGTACGATGCTTTTCTTCCCAAACCGATCGAAGCAAATCACTTTTTGGAACAGTTGCGCGTGCGTTTGGGACTAGAATGGATTTATGGGGAATCTTCGGAAAACAACAAGCGCAAAACTCCCAGTTTGTCACCAGCCTCTGATTTTCCTGCTTATTCTTCTCTGTTACCTGCGGCTTCTGAGTCGGTAGCAAAACTTTTGAAACTCGCAGCTATGGGCGATATTGAAGAAATTTTTGAGGAGAGTGCTAAGTTGGAGAGTTTAGAACCTAATTTAGTGCCGTTTGTCTCGAAGCTGCGCCAACTTGCTAAGGGATTTCAGCTCAAACAAATTCGGAATACTTTAAAGCAATATATCGATGGTCAGTAGTCAGGAGTCAGTAGTGATATTATGTCCGGTCGCTCGATCGGACATGATATCACTCTAATAGCCAACCAAATAATTCTCCTACTGTCAGTTGCAATTCCCTGGCAAAAGATGGCATGGGCAATAACTGTTCCGGTTCGTCAAACACCTCCGTTGATTGAGTCGGCCGATATACAAAAACCGATCGCTCCTCTGGATCGATTAACCAACCCATTTGAGTTCCGTGTTTGAGACAATGTAAAATATTTTTAGTAACTTTAGTTTGGCTTTGGTCGGGGGAGAGGATTTCAATTGTCCAATCCGGGGCGATCGCAAACACATTTGCCACACCACCATTTTCTTGACGGGGAATGCGCTCCCAAGTGAATACAGTCACGTCTGGAACGATCGCTCGACCGCCAAAAATGCACCGTAGTTCTGGAAATGCTCGCGCCACCTTTTGAGGTTTGAGAGCAGTATTAGCAGCGCTTGTCAACTCGCCTTGAATGACACTATGTTCTCCTTGAGGCATCGGTTTTTGAATGATTTCACCGTCAATGTACTCGCTGGCTGGTTTGGTTTCTGGCAACTTCAGAAACTCTTGGAGTGTCAAAGATTTTGGCAGGGTTTGTACCATCCGATTTTACCTCTAAAATAGAGTTTCATCTGCTATTTTACCAAAAAGTCCCGGACTCGTGCGATCGGCGATCCACTTACTTATTCCTTCGGCTATACCACCTTGCATCCTGCGGCTAATCTTGCTTCTATCTAGCAATCCTAAATGAGTCGTAAATTTTTGACCCCACCCCAACCCTCCCCTTATCAAGGGGAGGGAGTAAGAAATTCACAAATGATTTAGGATGGCTATATATTCAGAGACAGTTTTTGAGAGAGTTGGGATTGAAATTACTTTGCCTCAGTAACGGCCACGGAGAAGACGCGATCGCCCTTCGCATCTTGCGGGAACTGCAACAGCACCCGCATCCCCCAGAATTAGCCGTGTTTCCGCTAGTGGGCGAAGGGCAAGCTTTCGCTCAACTAGAAAACGCCCGCATCATCGGCCCGGTGCAGCGGATGCCTTCGGGCGGCTTTATTTACATGGACGGAAGGGAATTTTTGCGCGATGTCAAAGGCGGCCTGCTTCAGTTGACAATCGCTCAGTTTAAAGCCATCCGCGCTTGGGTGCGGACTCAACAACAGTCTGGGAATCAAGACGGCGTTATTTTAGCCTGCGGGGATATTGTACCGCTGCTGTTTGCTTGGCTGGGCGGCGCGCCCTATGCCTTTGTCGGTACTGCCAAGTCCGAGTATTATTTGCGGGACGAGAACGGGCCTCTGGCTCGCAAATCTAGGGTCTTTGGTGGGTGGGGTTTGCCACGCTCGGTTTATTTGCCTTGGGAGCGCTGGTTGATGACTCGATCGCGCTGTCGAGCCGTTTTTGCCAGGGACGCGCTCACCGCCGAGACTTTACAAAAGCTGGGAATTCCCGCTTACAATCTCGGAAATCCGATGATGGACGGACTCGAACCGGAAAACCCAGCCGGTTTTTACGGCCCTGACGCAGAGTTTCGGGAAATGGAGCGATCGCTCATCATCACCTTACTCCCCGGTTCTAGAGCGCCGGAAGCCTATGCTAATTGGCTGCTAATAGTAGAGGCTGTAGCCGGAATTTTGTCGCTGTTTGCCGATCGCAAATTGTTATTTTTCGGAGCCATTTCTCCAGAGTTAAACTTAGAAGCTTTGCGACCTAGTTTAGATTTTTTCGGCTGGCGACAAGACGGCGAAATGAGAACACAGCGGCGTGAAGGAAGTATTTTGCGACATCCTGTTTCTAGTGCTCAAGAAATTCGGAAAGAATCTCCTAATTTGCTATTGCCCTTGACGTTTGTGCAGAGAAACGCCACGATGATTTTGACTCAGCAAAGTTTTAACGATTGTTTGTATGAAGCCGATTTAGCAATAGCAATGGCCGGAACGGCTACAGAACAATTTGTAGGTTTAGGAAAACCTGCGATCGCCATTCCCGGCAACGGCCCGCAATTTACTTTCGCTTTTGCAGAAGCTCAAAGTCGCCTGTTAGGCCCGTCATTAATTTTAGTCAAACATCCCGCCGAAGTTGCCGGAGCCGTGCAGTCTTTGCTCCGCGACCCCGACAGGTTACAGCTAATCGCTGAAAATGGCTGGCGACGCATGGGAGAACCCGGTGCAGCAGCCAGAATTGCCGAGTGTTTAATTCAGCGCTTCGGCGGTGAATGCAGCAATTCTCCATTGCCTGCCATAGACTAGGGACAAAAGAATCTTTTGTCCCTACCGACTATTTTTAATCCTACTTGATTTAAAAAAATATTGTTCACTAACTACCTACTAATTTCCGTAGGGTGCGCCTAGGCGCACCTTACTAATACGGCACTCGCAGAAAAA
Source organism: Microcoleus sp. AT3-D2 (assembly GCF_036705715.1). Taxonomy (NCBI): domain Bacteria; kingdom Bacillati; phylum Cyanobacteriota; class Cyanophyceae; order Oscillatoriales; family Microcoleaceae; genus Microcoleus; species Microcoleus sp. AT3-D2. The sequence continues at coordinate 53,192 of NZ_JAUBVE010000038.1, forward strand.
TTTAATTCGCCGTTTTTTCCGAAGATTGATCCCAGAAATTAGCTTGAGGAATTTTAAAATCCGACTTAACCAAAACTCCCGGTTCTCGCTGCACTGGCAGCACATCTAAAGTATCCGTTTGCGCGCAATATTTTAAATCTTCAATAACACCTAAACCGAGGAGGCGCTGGCCGTGGCTGGCTCTTTCCAACAATTCGTGCAACCGATCTTGCCAGTGCAAATAAAGAGCAATAGCCGCAAATACTTCATCGTTACCAGCAAAATCGCTCGCAGGAATACCGCTTTCTGCTAGGAGACTTTGGGCGATCGCACCAGCACAAACCGTATCTTCCAACGAATAACTTCCTTCCCAACCAGAACCCACAATCCAAATAGTTTCCGGCTGTTTATTTAACAAAAACTGCACCACAGATTTGCGGTTAATCAAAGCCGCCGTTAACACAGTTGCAGCAGCTTGCACTCGCTGCAGAGCCCGAGTACCGTTAGTTGTGCTGATAAAAATTCGCTTCCCAGTCACCTTTTCTGGCGTGCAGTCCAGCGGAGAATTCCCCATGTCAAATCCGTCAACTTTGCCGCCGCCGCGCTCTCCAGCGCGAATCCGCTTATCAGCAGGCCATTTTTCGCTCTCGGCCATCAGCTTATCTAAGTCGCTGAAAACTTGGACAGCTTCCGCCCCATTATTCAGGGCCGTTGCCATTGTCGTAGTCGCCCGCAGCACATCAACTGCGATCGCGCAAGCCGGCATTTTGTCGGCTGGCGTAAGTTCCGGGGTATGGTAAATAAAAAGCTTCACTTTTGGGCAACCTGCGATAAATCCTCATCATTAATAATAATGGAAAGTGGATAATAGAAAATAGAGTCAAGTCCTCAAAAGCAGAAAATATGTCAAAACAGCTCAATTCAAACCCCGCCCACGCCGCCATTACCGCACCAATTGGACTCCTGGCAGGTTTCACCTATCCTTTGCGAGCTTTCACGCTGATTTTGCAAACTCCCAAGCTGTGGACTTATGTATTAGTTCCCGTGGTGCTAAATTTTATAATTGGTATTGGTCTTTATTTAAGCTTGCTATTTCCCAGTTTGGCAGGGATAGATGTTTTGGTTGCCGATTTGTCCGTCCGATTTAATACTTTAATTGCGAGTTTTCCAGCTTGGCTGAGCTTTCTCGGCGTGTTAACAGTTGCTTTCGGCTGGCTGCTGCGCGTACTCCTAGTGTCAGGACTTTTGCTGATAATTGGATTTTTGTTAGTGCAGTTTGGTGTGATTTTAGGTTCGCCTTGGTACGGCAAACTTTCCGAACAATTGGAACTCCTGCGGAACGGTCAATTACCCGCAGAAGCACCAATGAATTTGGCGAGTAGTTTTAGGGATATTCAAAGGGCGATCGCCTTTGAACTGCGAAAACTACAAATTTTGTTTAGCGTCGGCATACCGCTGCTGCTGCTGCATTTTATCCCTGGTGTCGGCTCTATTCTTAGCAGTTTGGGTGGCGTAGCTTTGGGCGCGACTATTGTCTGTTTGGACTTTTTAGATGCACCTTTGGAGAGGCGGAGGCGACCTTTTCAGGAGAAGTTGGAGATAATTTGGGCGAGTTTGCCGGCCAGCGGGAGTTTTGGTGTGGTTTGTTTGGGTTTGGTGAGTATTCCCCTGTTGAATCTGTTGGCGATTCCGCTGTGCGTAACGGCGGGAACGTTGTTTTTTTGCGATCGCATTTGGCCGGCCCGCTTTGCCTCAGAAGAGAGAAGTATCGCTCAAGAAACTAACATTACAAATTAAAAACTAGGGAGATGCTTCTTCCTTCGGCTGAGTCTGGGAGTTAAGACCCAAAAACGGGCTTAACAACAGCCAGCTAATGAAGAAAAAGGATGCTGTAAATAGCTGGACAATATCGATCGCCGACAAATATCCGTCAGATAATAGTGCAATAGTTCTATCTGTCAGCCCGAATATCCAAGAGAGAATCCCAAACAACCAAATGCCTTTTTGGAGCATGGGCAAAAATGCTAAAACTTCGGAGTTTTGCTGGTTCATTGATTTAGCCCTTGTTTGCTAAGAATCTGATTAACCGGGGCACGCCAAGGGCTTAAGGATTTTTGGTGTCTCCTCGGATTCCCTTTGTTATCTATATGTTAAAAAATGTTTAGTTCTATTGCCATTTGTCGTAAGAGGTATTTTCGCATCTATCTTTAGAGGTAGTATGATCGCTCAAAAACAGTTAAGTTTACTACACTTTGGTTAGAGGATGTTTGAAAATACGGATAGAGACAAAAAGGCTTAGGCAAGTCTGCGTAGCATCCGTCGAATCATGGCAATATGGATCAAGGCTTTTGAGGATGCAGGTAATCGCTCACTATCGACATTTCGGCGGCGAGATCAATGGAACCAACCGTAGGTGCGCTCTACTGTCCAGCCTTTGGGAAGCAGTACAAAACCTTGAGTGCCATCAGGTCTTTTGACGACACGGGCGAATCCATCGGCATATATCCATCACTCAAGGGAGAAACTCCGCCCCAGAAAATCCTCCATCGACCCAGATGCGGACGAGTCGCCGCAGGCGATGTCCTGGTTAACTTGTTTGAGCAATTTCTTTGCTCCTTCGCGCTCAGGCAAGTTGGTAGAATTGGGCGGAGATTGAGTTTGTACAGCAATCCTAACTGATTGGAAAAATCCTCTCTTCTCACTGTGTCCTCCGCGACTCTGCGGTTTGAAAAAAAAAATCACTAATAAAAAATGATTCAGCCGTTGTTAATTAACACTTACGATCCAAAAGGAGGAGGCGGAGCCGCGCGCGCAGCTTATCGGCTGCATCAGGGGTTAATTCAGGTAGGAGTTGACTCCAAGATGCTAGTTCAAGATCGGAGAATTGACGACAGCACTGTAATGAGTGCTCCTAACAAGGTAGCTCAAAGAATGTGGAAAGCGCGTCCTGTTTTGGATGCTTTGCCGCTACAATTTTACAGGAACAGACAAAGACCTCCGGTACTTTTCTCCGTGCAATGGCTCCCCGATATAATTACGTCGCAAATTGCTGCTCTCAATCCAGATGTCGTTAACTTGCACTGGATAGGTGACGGATTTGTTGCGGCCGAAGCGCTGTCTGAGTTTAATAAACCAATTGTTTGGACGCTGCACGATATGTCAGCATTTACGGGTGGATGCTGTTACAGCCAAGAGTGCGATGGCTACACCAAATCCTGCGGCAATTGTCCTCTACTCGGCCATAATAAAAGCTGGGATTTGTCCCGCTGGGTTTTGCAGCGAAAAGCGAAAGCATGGCAAAATCTCAAACTCACAGTTGTCAGTCCTAGCAAATGGCTCGCTGACTCTGCAAAGTCCAGTTCGCTATTTAAAAATAGTGACATTAGAGTGATTCCAAACGCATTGGATACTGGCACATATAAACCGTGCGATCGGCAAACAGCCAGAAATATACTAAATCTCCCGCAAGATCGGCAACTGATTCTTTTCGGTGCGCTGAATTCCAGCGACAAAAGGAAAGGTTTTCCTTTACTTCTGCAGGCTTTAAAGCAGCTAAGTAATTATGAAAACTTACAAAATTGGGAGTTAATTGTATTGGGTGCATCTCAACCACACGAAAAACAGGATATAGACTTAAAAACTCGCTATCTTGGTAGTCTAAACGACGATATCTCTTTAGCACTTATTTATGCAGCAGCAGATGTTTTCGTTGCTCCTTCAGTTCAGGATAATTTACCCAACACAGTCATGGAAGCCTTAGCTTGCGGCACTCCTTGCGTAGCTTTTAAAATTGGTGGAATGCCAGATTTAATAGAACACAAACAAAATGGCTATTTGGCTCATCCCTTTGCTACAGAAGATTTAGCGCAAGGAATTGCTTGGGTGTTAGAATCTCGGCAGCGTTGGCAAGTTTTATCAAGTCGTGCCAGAGAAAAAGTTGAACAGGAATTTACTTTAGAAAAACAAGCAAGTCAATACTTATCTGTATTTGAAGAAGTAAGTACAACAAGCTTTAAACAAAGCTAGTAACTCACAGTTACCGAGCTAATTAAACAGTAAAAACCTCAGAAAATATGAGTCAAATACTAACTTCGGAAACTTCATTTACTCTCTCCCAAATTCAGCAGTCTAATGGGTTTTTCCATCAACGCTCGCCCGAAGGTTTAACTGATAAACTTTCTGGGGCACATGGGATTAAATCAGCGGTCGATATCGGTGCCGTAAAAGCTGCATTTCAAACTTTGATTGACCGCCGGCTAGGAAGGGGGTAAAAAGACCTGCATGACGCAAATGCTTCACGCTCGTCGATACCCTGGGGTTACTGATGGCTGTGCGGGTTGTCGCCGCCGGAATGTTGATTATCAGCGATTACCTGCATCAAAAGAAGCCTTGATCCACATTGCCATGATTCGACTGATGCTACGCACACTTGCCTGGGCCTTTTTGTCTCTCTCCGTATTGTCAAACATCCTCAAAGAGCGAGATCCCTTTAGCCGGAGTCAGCTCTTGGCATTACCGCAGGTACTTGATGTAGTGGGTCACAGGCGAATCCGGTCGTCCCAATCTGACGATCGAATGAAAAACTTGTATTTTTTGTGAAACATATTATACTACAAATGTAATTTAGCATCAATAGCATTAAACAATGGCACGCTTAAATCAAATTATCGCGATCGAAAAAGGCATCAAAAGCCGATCCGTCCAAGAACTAGCAGAAGCTCAAAAAGCCCTCCAGAAGCCCGCTGTGCTTTCTGGAATCTCCCGCACTTACCGTCCCAAAGACGAAGAAGGCGAACAACTGCCGCCAGAGTCCAAAAAAGTTGAAGTCAAAGCAGAAGAGATTATCCGCAAAACGACTGAAGTTTTGACCAAACTCTTCGACGTAACCGCAACTAAAGATTGGACAAATTGTAGCGCCCGCGCTGACGTAACTGTAGACGGAAACGTGCTTTTGAGCCAAGTTCCCGTCAGCTATTTGCTATTCATTGAAAAGCAGTTAGCAGATTTGCAAGCATTCATCAAAAAACTTCCAGTCTTAGATGCTTCCGAGACTTGGAACTTCGATGCTTCGGCAGACTGCTGGGCAACTGAACCGATGCAAACTCTCAAGACTTTTAAAACTCCGCGCAATCACGTCAAAGCTGAAGCTACCGAACACCATCCGGCTCAAGTCGATGTTTATTACGAAGATATTACGATCGGCTATTGGCGGACTGTCAAGTTTTCTGGAGCTTTGCCAGCACGGCGGATCAATGAGTTGCTGCAAAGGGTGGAAATCTTGCAGCAAGCTGTTATGTTCGCCCGCGAAGAAGCTAATAATTCTGAAGTTGAGGAGCAGAGAGTGGGAGAGCGAATTTTTCAGTTTATTTTCCGCTAATTGCTTGCTTTTTTGATAGTTATGGTTTAAGATATAAACAGAGTACAAGTTCAAACTCAAACTTCAACTTAAACCGTACAAATGTGATAGTGCAGGTTCGACTCCTGTCCCTTCTACCCAAAATAGAGGGGTAGCCCAATTGGCAGAGGCAGCATTGCGTACAAATTCAACAGCAAGCTATTACTCTAAACTCAGCATTCACCGCCGATCGCTAAAACGAATGTCAGGAAAATCACATCATCGAGGTTGCTGGCTCATATCCAGCCCCCTCTACCAAACGCAGGGGGGTAGCTCAATCGGTAGAGCGCGATGCTATTAATCTTAAATCCTTGACTTAAATGTGATAGCGTGCCCAAATGGGCGGTAAATATAAACCCAGTAGTAAGGTCAGAACTGCTGGGTTTTGGGTGTAACCGTGCTATATTGTTTCTAAGGCTTCAGTCACGCTATGTACACGACTCGATTTACCGAGAATTGCTAGAAACTTGATAGAAGCCTGAAACCCTTACAGAACCTTGAAAAACCAATAAGTAGCTAGACAAAATTAATTACATAGTTTTCTCCAAATTCTTTCAGGATTTTTTCCACAGATGTAACAAAAGTTTCCCAACTCTTGTAAGCAGATATCTCAATCCATTCATACTTAATAAACCGCCATAAAATTTCAATTAAATTTAATTCTGGAGAG
>NZ_JAUBVE010000039.1:0-58077 GCF_036705715.1 Microcoleus sp. AT3-D2
TGTAATTAACTCATAATTTTGCCGGAAATATCATTCTACTATGTATTTGTGTAATTAATTGTGTCTGACTACTTATCTAAAGCCGGCTATAATGTGGAGCAAACTCCGACAGTTAGTGGTCCCAAAAATCCGGACTACAGAATCGAAGGCAAAATTTTTGACTGCTATGCGCCAACTAATGCAAAACCTGGTCAGATCACCTCAAGATTGAGAGAAAAAGTTAAATTAGGTCAAGCTGACAGGTTTGTACTTAATCTTGATGATACAGAAGTGTCACTTGCAGATATACAGGCGAATCTTACGCAATATCCCCCAACAGAGATCCAAGAGATAATTTTTGTAAGAGGTGGAACCATCATCTATCATTGGCCATAAAACAATAGATTGTAGGAGTTAAAATGTCTACAGACTATGACTTGTATTTAGCAACTATTATGGAACCGTTCCACGCTTTACAGATAGTGTCGCAAGGATTTGAATTAGAGTGGGTCTCTGAACATTATGGACATTGTTTATTTGGTTCAGGAATGTTAGTAGGGGCCAATCATGTAATCGCTCTTCGTCAATCTATTCTTGAAGAATAATTTGGATTTGTACCAAAGATAACTATTTGGTTTCGACTCAATAGGAACGCAGATTTTGACAAAGCTCATCAGATTATGATCCGAGTAACCTTTGAGTTGCTGCGCCAGATATCTGAAGATGCAGTGCTGCTATTCAACGGTGAAAGTATATATAGTGCTTCAGAGGCTGGGAGGAAATCTGTTACTAAATGACGCATTTAACCCTTGGATTACAGAATTACTTCCTGAAGTGACACTGCCCTATGAAATCCGCAATATTCCATCTTTGTAATGTGCAATGAATGTGCGCTGTTTCTGATTGTCGATAGTTTGACCTGACTCGGGATCTCGCACACCGGGTACAACTTCCTTTGAGTCGAGAACCCCTTTTTAGCTGATTTTCTGGTTCGGGCGTGAGGGCTGATTAAACAAACGGGATTTCGAACTTTCGTATGACGGGCGTGAGGGCTGATTAAACAAACGGGATTTCGAACAAGCGGGTAGAACTTCCTTTGAGTCGAGAGCCCGTTTTTAAGTGATTTTCTGTTTCCCGGGAGCGGGATATCGAACTTTTGTATGACGCTCCGATTCCCATATAAATCAAAAATTGAGTGATTTTTAATACAATTGCGGACTCAACACTCGCTCGAACTCCTCAATTTTCGATGGGGATCTAAAATTCACCTAAAGTTCGACGCCCGATCGCAAGACCCTTCCTAAGATAGAAGTTAGGGGACGATCGACCTAAAAGCCGATATAGGGGCAAAGAAAGGTCAAGCACCTAAAAATCCCCAACTAGCGAGCCGCAAGACAGGGAGGAGATCGAAATCATGGTAAACGCGCCGACAGGGGAAACCCGTCTGGGTCCGACCGAGCAGGTACAAGCCTTAGACCGCGATTGCACAACCCTACTAAAGCCTGCTACAATGTGGAGCAAAATCCGATAGTTAGTGGTTCAAGAAATCCGGACTACAAAATCGAAGGCAGAGTGTTTGATTGCTACGCGCCAACTACTTCAACTCCGGCTAAGATGATCTCAAGATTGAAAGAAAAAAATTTTCAGGAGCAAGCCGACAGGTTTGTACTTAATCTTGATGATACTCAAGCGTCACTTGCAGATATACAGGCGCAACTTAATCGATATCCCTCACCAAAGCTCCAAGAGATAATTGTTGTAAGAGGTGGAATAATCCTCCATTTTTTCCCATAAAAGCATAGAGCGTAGAAAAAAAAATGGCTATAGATTATCTGTTCTATATAGCAACTATACTAGAACCATTCCAAGCTTTAGATATGGTATCTAAAGGATTTGAGTTAGAGTGGGCTTCTGAACCTTATGGACATTGTTTATTTGGTTCAGGAATGTTAGTAGGGGCCGATCATGCGCTCGATGTTCGTCAATCTCTTATTGAGGAAGAATTTGGATTTGTCCCGGATATATGTATTTGGTTTCGAATTAATTCGAACGCAGATCGTGAAAAAGCCGATCAGATTATGATCCAAGTAACCGTTGAGTTGCTGCGCCAGATATCTGAAGATGCAGTGCTGCTATTCAACGGTGAAAGTATAGTGCTTCAGAGGCTGGGAGGAAATCTGTTACTAAATGACGCATTTAACCCTTGGATTACAGAATTACTTCCTGAAGTGACACTGCCCTATGAAATCCGCAATCTTCCATCTTCGTAATGTGCAGTTTTGTGCGCGAGAATCATTGTCCATAGTTTGACCTGACTCGGGCGATCGTACACCGGGCACAACTTCCTTTGAGTCGATCGACTTTACAAGCGAGTTGTTTTGTGCGATCGCATGATTGTTGATAGTTTTATACCCCTCGGGCGATCGTACACAGGATACAATTTCCTTTCAGCCGATCGACTTTGCAGGAGAGCAATTTTGTGCAATCGAATTATTATCGATAGTTTGACAAGGAAGGGCGATCGACTTTGCCGCCGCCGATCGAACTGTGCGATCGATTCTGGGGGCGATCAAACTTTTGTAGGCGCCTTCGATCGGGCTCTCGATCCTGGGGGTGATAGTCGTATCCTCTCATTTTTGTGTCACATCCTTCAGGGGATATCAGCACGCACCCCTGCCTGGCGTGCGATGACACGGCACTAATTCTTGGATGAACACGGATCTCGCCCCAATCTAGGATACAACGAGGCAAGAAAACCCGCCCTAGCTTGTAAACTAGGGATAACAGAATACGCAGGAAAGATTTATGCCGTCGGAAAACCAAGACTTGCTCAAAACTCAAACACCTAACAGTCCAAAGTTGCCAGTTCCCTCAGACATTTTATTGAGCTTGGTCGCCTTACCCATGCTGGGCGGGTTGGTGGTGGCTAAAGCTGCTGCTGAGTTTGTTGCGTCGATCGGCGTTGAAAGCGAAGAAGTCTTTCGGGGCTCGCGCCTCCCCGTGCTCAACTTTCCTCAATCACAGGAATAGAAGGCCCAAGTCGGGATGCTGCAGCTAGAAGTTAATTTTTTTTACCCCGTCCAAAAACGGATACCAGCCCCCGACTTCTGTCGTGGAGAGATCAAAATTTTCGACCCTAGTTCAAGAGTCCAGATTCATGTTTGAAGTAAATCTCAAATCGTTCTACGCGATCGCGTCGAGTCGCGATCGCGTAGAACGTCTCACGCCGATCGTCTAAAATCTCAAATCGCAAATCAACGAACCTGAAAGCTTGACAATCGGTACAATCCGTGCAGTGAGAATTAATTTTTCCTTATACTTTGTAAATAAGTGCCTTTTACTTTCTACCTTGCAATAAGTTGTCTCAAATTTGACTGCAAACAAAAGTGTTTTAGGCGAAACTAAACAATACAATTTTCTTGACACCCGCAGCTATTGAGGAACAGCCCGATGAGTTCAGTCCTCCAGTCTTCAGAACAGGCTATTGATGCAACATCTATTTCCCCTTTTCCCGCTTACTCAAAATCAGACCTGTTTCTGCGAAATCGCCTCAAAGTAGTAGAGGACTTGTGGGAATCGGTGCTGCGACAGGAGTGCGGGCAGGAATTGGTGGATTTGCTCCAACAAATGCGATCGGTCAATTCCGCCGAGGGACAAGCCACTCACTTTCGCGAGTCGAATGTCGTACAGCTAATCGAAAAGCTCGATCTCAACGCTGCCATCCGCGCCGCTAGGGCTTTTGCACTGTATTTTCAGTTGATCAACATTGTCGAACAGCACTACGAACAGCGAGACCAACAGCTAGCTTACGCTAGCAGCAACGACGCTGGGGGGCGGATGTTTTCTAAGCTGCCAGGACAAGCAACGGATGCCCCCGATCGCCCCCGGCATAGGGAAGGCCCAAGCCCCACCCAAACAGCTTTTAGCAATGCAGACAGCAGTGAGACGATCGCCCGAGATGCCGGCACTTTTCACCAACTGTTCCCGATGCTGCTGCGCTTGAACGTGCCCAGCCAGCAAATCCAGCGCTTGATCGATCAGTTAGACATCCGCTTGGTATTCACCGCTCACCCGACAGAAATTGTCCGCCACACGATCCGCACCAAGCAGCGGCGAATGGCGAAGATTCTCCAACAGCTAGACCAAGTTGACGAGAAATTTCAGGTACTTGGGGCCGACTCTCAAAGCCCCTACCCGGTGTCTTGCTGGGAAGCGGCGGCTCTCCAAGAGCAACTGATGGAAGAAATTCGCCTCTGGTGGCGCACTGACGAACTGCACCAGTTCAAGCCGACTGTACTTGACGAGGTGGAGTACACTCTCCACTACTTCGATGAAGTTCTGTTTGATGCTATTCCCGAACTCTACCACCGATTAAAGCAAGCTCTGCACGCTTCTTATCCTTATCTGAAACCGCCGAGTTACAATTTTTGCAAGTTCGGTTCTTGGGTGGGATCGGACAGGGACGGCAATCCTTCTGTCACTCCGAAAGTTACTTGGCAAACGGCTTGCTATCAGCGCCACTTAGTGCTAGAAAAGTACATCAGCGCGGTGAAGCGGCTGAACGAACTTTTGAGTTTGTCGCTGCACTGGAGCGACGTACTGCCGGAATTGCTGGAATCTCTCGATCGCGATAAATCGGAATTCCCAGAGGTTTACGAGCAGTGGGCAATCCGCTACCGCCAAGAACCTTATCGATTGAAGCTGGCCTACGTGCTCCAGCGGCTGGAAAATACGCGCGATCGTAATTGGCGGCTCTACAAAGGAGACGAGTTGCAGCGGGAACGCGAAGCTTTGTCAGAACATCCCGGAATGACCGGCCTTTATCGATCGGGCGCTGAGTTTTTAGCCGAGCTGCAGCTCATCGATCACAATTTAGTGGAAACAGGTTTGAGCTGTCGAGACTTGGAAAATCTGCTCTGCCAAGTAGAAATTTACGGGTTTAATTTGGCTTACCTAGATATCCGCCAAGAGTCAACAGTACACTCGGATGCTTTGAGCGAAATTGCTGAATACTTGCAAATTTTGCCAAAGCCTTACAATCAAATGTCGGAATGCGATCGAATTATTTGGCTGGCAACGGAACTGCAAACTCGTCGCCCTTTAATTCCAGCAGAATTGCCATTTTCTCCCAAAACTTGCGAGACGATTAATACCTTCCGAATATTGCGACAAATGCAGCAGGAGTTTGGTCGGGAAATTTGCGAAACTTACATCATCAGCATGAGCCACGATGTCAGCGATTTGCTGGCGGTTTTGCTGTTAGCAAAAGAAGCGGGACTTTACGATCCGGCGACCGGAGTTAGCAGTATTCAAGTAGTTCCCCTGTTTGAAACGGTGGAAGATTTGAAAAAAGCGCCGGAAGTAATGCAAAAAATCTTTGATCTGCCGCTTTATCGCGCTTTGCTAGCAGGAGGATACGCGCAGGAAATAGCGGGAAAAAGCAAAGAAAATATCCAATGTCCAATCGAAACTCTCAAATTGCAAGAGGTGATGCTAGGCTATTCGGACAGCAATAAAGATTCTGGTTTTCTCAGCAGCAATTGGGAAATACACAAAGCTCAAAAGGCTTTGCAAATGGTTGCGGAAAAACACGGTGTGGAGTTGCGAATTTTTCACGGCCGAGGCGGTTCTGTAGGGCGCGGCGGCGGGCCTGCTTACAAGGCAATTTTGGCTCAGCCTGGAAAGAGTATTAGCGGGCGAATTAAGATTACCGAACAAGGCGAGGTTTTGGCTTCTAAATATTCTTTGCCGGAGTTGGCGCTTTACAATTTGGAAACTGTGGCGGCTGCGGTAATTCAAGCTAGTTTGCTGCACACGGGTTTTGATGGCATCGACCCTTGGAATGAGATTATGGAGGAGTTGTCGGTGAAATCGCGATCGCACTACCGCCATTTAATCTACGAACAGCCGGATTTAGTCGATTTCTTCCACCAAGTTACCCCGATTCAAGAAATCAGCCAGTTGCAAATTAGTTCTCGTCCGGCCCGGCGCGGGGGTAAAAAAGACATCAGCGGTTTGCGAGCAATTCCGTGGGTGTTTAGCTGGACTCAAAGCCGCTTTTTGCTGCCTTCTTGGTACGGTGTCGGCACAGCTTTGCAAGAGTTTTTGCTGGAGGAACCGGAAGAACACATGAAACTTTTGCAGTATTTCTACTTGAAATGGCCATTTTTTAGAATGGTAATTTCTAAGGTAGAAATGACTTTATCTAAGGTGGATTTGCAGATTGCAGAACACTACGTCCAGGAGTTAGCTTTGCCTGCTGATAAGGAGCGTTTTAAGGCTTTATTCGATCAAATTGCTGCCGAATTTCACTTGATTCGCGATTTGGTTTTAACGATTACCGGACACCAACGTTTGTTGGACGGAGATCCATCCCTGCAGCGATCGGTGCAGTTGCGAAATGCGACGATTGTGCCTTTGGGCTTGTTGCAGGTTTCGCTGCTGAAACGCTTGCGGCAGCATGGTAGTGGCGGGGTTCCGGGGGTGATTCACTCGCGTTACAGCAAGGGTGAATTGTTGCGGGGAGCTCTGCTGACGATTAATGGTATTGCTGCGGGGATGCGGAATACCGGCTAGGGAAATAGTTTTGAGTTTTGAATTAGTAGCAAGGTGCGCGATGGAGCACCTTGCTACTGGTAGTTTCAGAATTCGGGCGATCGCCCATTGTAGTCACAGCCATAGGAAACTGTTCGCTATCCTAGCTGAGATTTTTTTATGTCTAAACGGAAACAGTCTGAAGGTTGTCGCCCGATGCTGCGGCGCACTTTTTTATTTTTAACGGGCATAGCTTTGGCGCGGGTGGCGGCTGACTATTTTGCGATCGCCCAAAACCGAGATAGTTTCTTGACTTTCGCGGGTCAAGTGTGGCAAAAGTCACTCGCTTTTTTATCCAGTATACAATCAAATCAAACTCCTCAACCTCTCCCTAACAATCCCATCGTAAAATCGGGAAAAACCAATCAACCTCTGCCGAGTAATCCTATTGTAAAAGCGCCAGAAAGTTCTCCTGCTGCACAGCCGTCTCAACCTCAAATTATCAGACGTTCCGCTAAGCAAGCAAAACCCGTACAACTAGACCGCCAAAATGTAGCTGGCGCAAGTTTTTATCTCACAACTATTGACCTCGCAGACCCCGAAATTTATATCACAATTGGGTTAGCTAATAATGCAGGTTTTGCAAATACTTCTAAAGTCACGCGGGGTGATGAACCTTTTGAAAATATGGTGTCGCGTTACCGGGCTGCTGTTGTTGCTAACGGGACTTTTTTTGGTAAAGATGAGCAGAAATCTGTGCTGGGAAATATGGTGGCGGCGGGTAAGTTTATGAAATACAGCAGATGGGAAAATTACGGCACGACTTTGGGAATTAAAGCGGGAAATCAATTGGAAATGGTGACGGCTAGAACTGAAGGTAAGCCGGATTGGAGTCAATATTGGTTTTCTCTGACTTGCGGGCCGAGATTGGTTAAAGGGGGGAAAGTTTGGCTGTCTCCTTTATCGGAAGGTTTTAAAGATGCTGGTGTTTTGGGCGTGGGTTCGAGAACGGCGATCGGCTTTCCGGCTTCCGCAGATAAGTTATTTTTGGTGACTTTCTTTGACAGTTTGTCTTTGGAAGCAGAAGCTAAAGTTATGCAGGCGATGGCGTCCCGCCCCGCAAGCTACGGCTGTTTTGAAGCGATGAATTTGGACGGGGGCGCTTCGGTGGGTTTGGCTCATCAAGGGCAGATTTTATTGCCGCCGGGACGGAATTTGACGAATGTGCTGGTGGTTTACGATCGCGATAATCCGGCTCCTGCTCAATTAAAACAGTCTTGGAAACGCTTTCAAAAGGGATCTCGACCTTCCCCCAATCCGTCCGTTTTTTTTGATTGAATTCACAATTGATATAATATTAAGTAAGCTTTTGCAGGCAAAGATTATGACAGCAACAAGAGAAAAAATCTGGACAGTAGAAGAATATCACCGCATGATTGAAGCTGGGATTCTCAATGAAGATGATAACATTGAACTGTTAGATGGAAGAATTGTTGAAATGAGTCCCCAAACACCCATCCATGCTGCTACCACTCAACGCAGCGATCGATATCTACAACATTTGCTAAGAGATTTAGCAGCAATTCGCGTGCAGTTGCCAATTACTTTAGCAACTTCGGAACCGGAACCAGATATAGCAGTTGTTTGTATCGATCCGGGTGCTTATCGCGACCATCACCCAAATCCTAGCGAAATCTTGCTGTTAATTGAAGTTTCTTACGCGACATTACAAATTGACCGCCGGGAAAAAGCTCCGATTTATGCTAGAGCAAATATCCCTGAATATTGGATTTTAGATGTAGCTGCGCGCGAGGCATATATTTACCGGAATCCTGCACCGGGAGGCTATCAATCTGAGATAGTTGTTGCAGATAATGCTGTGATGAGAATGCTAGCTTTTCCTGAGATTGAAATTAGTTTTTCCGAACTGTTTTTGCCTGTTTAGTTTGTGTTTTACAGCAACCAAATATGAACAACAAATTTACTTCGAGCCAATCTCAAACTGACTCGCAACGCCTCAATGCCATAAGCGATCGAGATATTGATTTATCTGATTGCCCTGAAATTACGCCTAAAATGTTTGCGCTTAGCAGTAGTTCGGCGAGGTTTGCCCAACCCTCAGACTAAAGCTCAACTCACCTTACGCATAGACAGTGATGTTTTGGAGTGGTTTAAACCTCAAGGTCGTGGTAAGATAGAAAAATGAATTCAATGGCGTTTTATGTCAAATCTTGAATTATTAGACCAACTTCGGCAGTTATCCCCTGCCGAGAAGTTTCAAATGATGCAATTTTTAATGGCTGAATTGGCGAAAGAAGAAATGTTAAAGCCATTGGATAATGGCGCGGGTTATCGTGTTTGGTCGCCTTATGATTATGGTGATGCTGCCCAGAAACTAATGAGTTTATTAGAACAAGAAGAAACGAAAGAAAATGCGAAATTCTAAACGATTTTCTTTTATCGAACGAAGGAATCAAGCAGGAGAAACTAATTTTTTTCCCTGTGTACCCATAACTTTAAGCTATCGGGATTGTATTTCGGAGACTTTGGGTTTGTTGGATACGGGATCGAGTCTTAATGTTTTACCGTACCATGTTGGTTTAGCGTTGGGAGCTGTTTGGGAGGAGCAAACGCTTTCAATTCCGTTAGCAGGTAATCTTGCGCCAGTGGAAGCAAGGGGTTTAGCTGTTGTGGGACAAATTAGCGATTTTCCACCTGTTCGTTTGGCTTTTGCTTGGGCTAAATCTAACGAGCCGCCTATTATTTTAGGCCAGTTAAACTTTTTTATGGAGTTTGATGTCTGTTTTTATCGTTCACAGTTGGCGTTTGAAGTGTGTCCTAAATTTAGGGATAGTTAAGATTATGAATATGATAAAATGGTGGGTTGCAGCATAGATATGGGAAAATCTTAATTTTTTTGAGTCGAGATTGACACTACGCTCTGCAAGTAAACTCCGCTCAGAATTACATAATTACAATGACTTTCCGTGGGCCTAAAATCTCTTCATCCGCCTTAGCGCGATACACCCACAACTTAATCAGCTCGCATAACCTCCCTACTCAATAGTTTGTGATTCAATCCTGCATTCCTTACGGAGAGTTTTCCCACTCGGCGGTAAGCTTGCGGAAATTGTATTGAGATGCGCCGGGGTGACAAGTAACGCAACTGCTGATATTTGCGGGTTGTGGCAGTTTTACTTTGGGGTGCAGAGCTTTGAAATAGCGAGAACTGGCGACTCGGTAGGCGATTTCTTCGTCTTTGGCTTGGGGACGGGAAAAAGTTTGCAGGTAGTTCCACACTAGGATGCGGGGTGGGTCTACTAGCAGTTTGATGGTTTGTCCGTAGTGTTGGGAATCTTGCAGCAATCTGCGCCAAGTTTCTGTAGGTAATACTTGTGGCGGTAAAGCGATGTGACAGGTGGCGCAGTTTTCTAGGTACAGTTGCTGTCCGAGTTGGTAGCGTTCGGGAATGCGATCGACAGTTCCAGTATCCTCGATCGAAGACACCTGAGCAAGTCGCGCGGGAGTGCGAGAGTAGGCAGTCTGAGCTGCAACCCATCCGCCGCAGGTACAGCAGATAATTATCAACACTAGCAACGTTGAGTAAAGCCCCCGCAAGCCTACTCTGCGACGTTTGCGGGGTTTTTCCTGTTTCATAATTCTGAATTTATTTTTGGTTAAATTACTGGTATGCTCATGCCTTCGCGGGCTAAGCAGCTATTGGCGAACGCTGCCTGCACCTCTGCTTCTGTACGATCGAGAAAATTGTCGTCGTGGCCCGGATCATGGTGAAACATCACGATTTTTTTGACTCCAGCAGCTTTGGCTATTTCTACTCCTGCTTGCCAAGTCGAGTGTCCCCACCCGACTTTTGGGGTTTTGAAATCGTAATACTCTTCGTTGGTGTAGTTGGCGTCGTAAATCAGCACGTCGGCGTTGCGAGCTAGGTGTAACACGTTGTCGTCGAGGCGATCGGGAAAATGTTCTGTATCGGTGCAGTAGACGGCTGTGTGTCCCTCCCAGGTGACTCGATATCCGATCGCGGTGTTGGGATGGTTCAGCAGTGCCGTTTCTATTTTCACATCGTCGAGTTCGAGAATATCCCCAGGGGTCAAATCGTTGAATTTGAGGTCGGACTGCATGACTTGGATGGGGACGGGAAAATTGGGGTGCACCATTTGGTCAGCAAGACGGTGTTTGATGGTAGTGCCGTTGGGGGCGATCGCACCGTAAATGTGAAAGCAGTTCCCTGGGATAAAGGCGGGAGTAAAGAACGGAAAGCCTTGAATGTGATCCCAGTGAGTATGACTGAAAAACATATGGGCTTCCACCGGCATTTGCCGCAGCAGATTGAGGCCTAGAACTCGCAGACCGGTGCCGCCGTCAAAAATCAGGCGTTTTTTGCCCAAGCGCATTTCTACGCAAGAGGTGTTGCCTCCGTAGCGAATTGTTTTGGTGCCGGGGGTGGCGATGCTGCCCCGCACGCCCCAAAACTGAACGACAAACTCGGTCAAAGGACTACTTTCCATTGTGGCTTTGCCATCGGAAGGCTGTGGATTGGGTAGAGAGGGTGCGGAATCTGGCATTTTTTTTAGTTTGGGCGGCAGGAACTTGGGAGTTGAAATCTTAGTTTTTACTTTCTAGTTTTTAGCAATCTGTACTATAATAAAGCGCTTTATCGGGAAACCATCCGAGTGCGGAACACTTGGGCTGTTAGAATCCTAAACCGTACCGGTTGGTGTAGAAGATGTCACGCTTGAGAGATTATTTTTTGCACCCTGCGGGCTGCCCGGCGTTTTCTGTGTTCTGAGATTAAGATAGCGCCGAACAAGAGTTTTAGGGTAAAATTTCCTCAAACGTAAAAGCATTCCCTAGGGGTAGAATTTGCGCTTAATCTTACTCTATGAGTAGTATTTTTTTCAAGATTGGGGCCGGGGCGGGGTTTTGAGGAATGCCGTTCCGGTGACTCGGCATTCACGACTGATTTGACATTCTAGCTACCCGTTCCTCGACTGCATCCCTAGACGTGCAGCGGTCGCCTTATGTTCGACCTCCTGAGTTTTTGTCGGGTTGCAGTCGAGGAGTGCGGGCTAGGGGCTTATTTGCGATCGGCTGCGATGCACTTTTCCACTAAGGGCATGACTTGATCAACATCTTGCCAACCCAGAATTTCCGTGACTTTTTTCTCCAAATTTTTGTAGGTTCTAAAAAATTCGGCTATTTCGTCCAAGCGGTGGGGTGCTACGTCTTTGAGGGACTTATAGTGAGCATAGCGGGGGTCTTTGTCGGGAACGCACAAAAGTTTCTCGTCCCTGTCGCCTCCGTCGATCATTTCTAGCATTCCGATCGGACGGGCTACGATAATGCACCCTGGAAATGTGGGCTCATCCATCATTACCATGCCGTCGAGGGGGTCGCCATCATCGGCTAAGGTATTGGGTATGAAGCCGTAGTCGCACGGATATTGGACTGAGGAAGAAAGCACCCGATCGAGAGCAAAGGCTTGCAAGTCTTTATCAAATTCGTACTTGTTTTTGCTACCGGCGGTAATTTCGATGAGGACGTTGAGCAGTCCTGGTTTCGGCTGTGCCGGAATTAGCGATAAGTCCACAACAATATCTCCAAGTTAACAGATGATTGGGATGAGTGCTACTTGCCAAATCCCTTTGATAGCATTTTACGGGCGATCGGGGCCGACGGTTGCATGAGATTGACCGAAAGCCCAGGAGTGCGATCGGCGTGGCACAATTTGAGGATGAGGGTTGTGGGGTCTCTCGCCTGCGTGGCAAATACACTGGACGGGCGGGACCCATCCCACAGGTTGAGGGCGCAATGCTTTGTTTTGGCGATCGGGAGATATTTTTCTATCTAGGGTTCAGTTGCTTTACTAAGTAAATGGACAGAATTAATTACACACGGATTCTTTGCTAGACAAGGCTTGTAGCCCATAGTTTTGTGTAATTAATTGTGTCCTACTACTTATATTTCAAAGTTGTTTTAATTTTCAATCCCAACCACTGGCTAAGTTCTGTTGCTAACCAATCGATTTCTGATTCGCTTAGTCCACCATATAGTCCACCTAGTTCATATTTTCGGCTGCCCGCTTGAATAATCAACTGAGTAACTCTGTATGATTTATGTTGCCGATCAAGCGTAGTCTCAATTTCCAACTGGCAAATTTGCTTTCTGGAGGCTGGGTTGGTACAATTCCATCTCCACTTCAGCAGATGGCTGGTATAGGAGATTTGCTGCCGATCGATTCTGAGACGCAATTCCCGAAATAATGCAAATATAAAAATTGCTCCTACCCCAGGTAATATTATTCCTGGTATTAAAATATTTAATACTTCTAGTGTGACATGAATCCAAAGATAGGGCGAATGTATCTTTAAATAATAGATTTTTATCACTTCAAGGTAAATAGACCAGAATAAGAATACACTCAGACTCACCGCACCAGAAAACAGGGTAATTAAACCAAAACCGAGTCCCTGTGGCGGAATTACAATTTCTATAAACTCAGAAGTTTTTGTGAGTTTAATCTTGCTGCCTGGTAGCTGTTCCGCCCTAGGGTTTTTGTTGATAATGCGGGGATTTTCGAGCGATCGCAATGCTTCCCCAGCCGAAGATAACCGTTTGTCCAAACTCGGTTCTGTCATCCACTCCAGCCAATCAATTAAATTAGAATTGAGTGGGGCTGCCCGATCGGCAAATTGAATTTTCAAATCCTGCTGCGACAAATCAGTGGGATGCAAACCTATTACCAAATAAATTAAAGTTGCACCTAAACCGTAGAGATCGGAAGCCGGAACCGAGCGCCCGCCAAATTGTTCCGGTGCCATATATCCGTAAGTTCCCACTACTGTAATTGTGCCGCCAAATTTGGCAGCTTGGTTCTGCACCGAACCGAAATCAACTAAATAAACTTGTCCGACCGAGTGACCGGATCTGCTGTGCAGTAAAATATTGCTGGGTTTAAGATCGCGGTGAATAACAGGTGGCTCTTGCTGGTGCAAATAAATCAAAATTTCTAACAGCGATTTAGCTAATTCTTTCATCTCGCTTTCGCTAAAAGTACGCCCCGACCGCAAATGCTGTTCCAAAGTTTTACCTTCTACATAAGTCTGTACCAGGGCAAATCCTTTACTTTCAGGTTCGTCAATTTCCAGGTAGTCGAGGTAGCGAGGAATTGCTGGGTGAGAAAGTGCTTTTAAAGTTTCCGCTTCTCGTTCAAATAGCTTGAGGTCTTGCCATTCAAAATCGCTACCGAGGAATAGCTGTTTGATCGCAACTAATTTTTGAGTTTGCAAATCACGAGCTAGCAGTGTTTGGCGACCAGTTTGTTTTCCCAGTTCTCGCTGCACTTCGTAGCGTTCTGCTAATATTTTACCACTCATATTTTTGTACCTTAATTTTAATTAAAGGTTAGATCGGAACCCAGAAACCGGGTTTTTAGGAAAATACTTCGTTGCCACCTCCAGATTCGCCAAAAACCCGGTTTCTGAAAGTCGGAGTGCGTAAGTCCTATCTCAATTTTAGATTACCGTTCGCATGCTTTTTGATAGAACCTGGCAATATACTTGCTGATTGCTCCCATTGACAGTCCTGCAATTAGCGACGGTGCAAACACGAAGACAACATAATCACTGGAATCCTCTAGCTCCTTCAGATCCATCATCAGAAAGAAGGCGATGCTTATCGAGGTACAGAATACGATACTAATTGCATTTACAACCTGCTGGTGAAGTTTGGGATTAGTTGGGGTAAAAAACCACAAGCGCGTCACAATTCCTACGATTATTCCGTTTCCAAACCCCAGCAGCAAGAACAGAATGGACGGAATTTCGAGGCTTTTGCCGAAAAAAGTTATCCCCATGAACACAAAAAGAAAGGTGCTGTAAATTCCTACCCAAGTTCCTACAGCTAGAGGTCCTGCCAAAGTGCTGAAAAAGAGCGCCGTCGGGAACAAGGCCGTATCCACCGTTTCTACTTGTCTCAATGGCAGGGAATATTTATTTATTTGCTGTTTATTTATTTGCTGTGGTTTGTCTAGAACTTCTTTTGCTATTTGGACTGAGGCTGGACGGCGCTCTAAACTGGGATGGGTCAGCCACTTCAGCCAATTGGTAAAAGCGGGACTTAGTTGGGTGAATTGCTCGAATTCGATCTGCAAATCTTTCTGCGGCAAATCGGCCGGATGCTGCTTGGTAACTAAAGCGATTAATGTTGCTCCCAAGCCGTACAAATCCGAAGCTGGAACGGCTCTCCCGCCAAATTGTTCGGGCGGCATATAGCCATACGTGCCGACAACTGTGACTGTTTTCCCTTGTTGGGTTGCTAGGGTTTGAACTGCACCGAAATCAACTAGGTAGACTTCGCCGACGCTGTTGCCCGATCGATTCTTGAGTAAAATATTGCTGGGTTTAATGTCGCGGTGAATGACGGGGGGCTGTCGCTGGTGCAGATAGGCGAGGATGTCTAATAATGCTGTGGCTAATTGTTTGACTTCTCTTTCGCTGAAGGTGCGGCCGTCTGAGAGATATTCTTGTAGGGATTTGGCTGCGATGTAAGTCTGAACTAGGGCGAATCCTTTGCGCTTGGGCGTGTCGATTTCAAAGGAGTCGAGATATCGGGGAATTGCGGGATGGGATAGGGATTTTAAGGTTTCGACTTCTCGCTGGAACAGTTTTAAGTCTTCCCAGTTAAAGTCGCTGCTGAATGACAGGAGTTTGACTACTACTTGCTGTTGGGTTTTTAAGTCGCGGGCGAGTAAGGTTTGTCTTCCTGCTTGCTTGCCGAGCCGCCGATCGCACTGATAGCGATCGGCTAATATTTCTTTTGACAAATCGCCGATGTTTTCTCCGCTCATCTTCTCTTGCCCTAGAACCGATTAAACCTAGTGTAGTTGACAAAAGTGCAATAATCGGAAATGTTTGGGCTAGGGCAAAAAAAATTTTATGTCAAATAGCAACCGCCTTTAAAAGCCAGCTTTCTCGCACAATCAAGAAGCGCCTGAGTTAAGCTGGAATTTAATTTTGGATTTGCTTATAAATTGACTGCACTACGTCGAGCAGGCTCAAGACTTGCTGCCATTCGGGGGCATCGGGGTTGTAGCTTTTGGCGCGCTGAGTTTTCAAACTGTGGTGCAAGAGGGAAAGCAGCGCGTCTGGAGACTGTAAGGAATTGTCCTCTTCATCTGCTGGGGTTTGGGCTGCATTTTCTTCGATGTCTTCTTTAATCTTTTGTGCTCGATCGGCGAGGGCTAAAGATCGGCCTGCCAGGTTTTCCGGCATTTTGGGCTGTTCGGACAAAGACGCGCTGGTTAGTTCTACCAATAGTTGACAGACTCGATCGACCCATTCGTGATCGTTTACTGAAAAGGAACCTGATTTGAACACTTGCCCGTCAGGTCTTTGTTGAATGGTTTGTACCTTCTGGATCAGAGGAATAGCCTTAACAGTGATATTTTCCGGGATTCTGGGGATATCTGACAGGGAGCTCCGAGCAATCTCCAGCAATAGTTGGTAAACCTGATCTACCCACTCAACATCTCCCGATTGCGAATTCCAATTATTCATAACTGACGCTAGTGGTTTTCTATATCTAAGACTAGAACATTGACTATCTGCGAAGGAAGCTCTTTTTAGGAGCCACTAACGCTATTAAGACTTAGGCGGACGGGGTGATAAACCCGGTTTTTGAGCGGATGTTTCGTCGCCTTTCTCCAAGATTTTTCTCAGAAACCGGGTAACGCTGCCGCCAGTCATAACTATTTTTAAGCGCTTCAAATAATAGAAGTGCTAAGTTTGTTGCGGTAGGTAGTGCGAAGGAAACACGTAGGGCGAAACCCCCGCATCTCGCTTGCAAATTCAAATCCCGTTATATAACCATAATACCTGTTGGAGCTTATTTACAATTACCTCAATAGGATATTAAGGTTAATTGGTGGTGGGATGGGAGGCGCACCCCCGATCGCGATCGCCCCCGCCCCGAACCTTGACGCTACCGCCCGCATTTGCTGTGGGCTACTGCTATTTTTCTGTGAGATTCCACACACCATCCCAGTTGAGTACGTCTGAAAACCCATGTTGAAATAACATACAGCGATCGACGTGCAATTTAGCTGCCTTGTTTTTCGGGTCAACTTCCAGAACGGCGTTAAATTCGCGTTCAGCGTCTTTAAAGGCTTGCTTGGCTTTTGGTTCTAAGGCTTTCTTAAACTCGCTCAGCAGTTTTTTCACCCGATCGAGTCCCAGGTTTTCAAATTCCTCATCTAACATTTCTGCAACTGTCTCGCAGGCTCGACTTTTAATTTTCGCCTGCAATAGCTGCCTGATCTCTGCGGGTTTCAACCGCTTGATTTGGGGATTTGATGGTTCTAAGATGTCTGCTTCCAACAGCTTTTTGACTTCGCCTTCTTGCAAGTATTTAATATCGTCTGCTGATAGGGGCTTGATTTTTGCTTGCAGCAGCATTTTGGCTTCGTCTTCCGAGAGGTTTTTGATGCCTTCCAATTTCAGCAGTTGGATTTCTGGCTGCAACAGTACGATGAGTTTGTCTGCTTCGGACAGGTTTTTCGGGTCGTACTCTGACAGCTTTTTCAGTTGATATAACAGGTTTTTGAGTTCGTGTTCCAACTGTTGCTCTAAATTGTAGGAAAGTTTCTTAATCTCTGCCTCCGGCATTTCGGCGACATCCTTTAAGATGTTTTTCACCTCACTTTCTGAGAGTCTTTGGCTGACTGGAGATTTGTAATGTTCGCGCCCCTTCGTGTAATGTTCTATAATTTGTTGCTGTGTTTCGGTTAGTGACTTGCCCACTGGCGAGTATCCCTCGCGGATGCCGACGAGTTCGTAAACGATTACGGGTTCGCTTTTGCCTTTGACAGTAATAAAGTCGAGTTCTCGCACGTACAGCCGATCGGCATAATCTCTGTAAGTATTGTCGCTGATGATCAAGTCGGTGCCGTACTGCTTGCTAGCGCCTTCTAAGCGAGAGGCGAGGTTAACGCCGTCTCCGATCGAAGTCAATTCCATGCGTTTGCTACTACCGATGTTGCCGCTGACAACTTCATCGGAATGTACGCCCATACCAATGCCGATCTCCAATTCCCCATTTGCCTTACGCTCTTGATTGAACTGGGCCAGTTTTTCCCGCATTTTCACCGCCGTTTGCATAGCGCACCAAGCATGATCCTCTAGGGGCGCTGGAGAACCAAAAACTGCCATCAGAGCGTCACCGATGTATTTGTCGAGAGTCCCTCCGTACTCGAATACGACATCTACCATCACTTCAAAATATTTATTCAGCATCACTACCACTTCTTCGGCTTGCAATTTTTCCGTAAGTGTGGTGTAGCTGCGAATGTCTGAGAACAGCACCGAAACGTTTTTGCGCTTACCGCCCAATCCAGTATCTCCTGAAGCTAACAAAGCTTCGGCTACTTCTGGAGTCATGTAACGGTACATCAAGTTTTTGATTTGCTTGGCGCTGCTAATATCTTCCATGACGACTAACGCGCCGTTGACCTTGTTGGGGTCGGTAGCGTCAGTCATTGAATTAATCGAGAGATTGATACTCTGCCCTTCTCCTTCCAAGGTAAGCAAAACTTGATCGGGGTAATACTGCTGGCGGTCCTTATCGTCTTCGGGAGACAAAGAAGCGTCAAACCATTTGGCAAAATCGCCTTTTTCTAACTTAATTAACTCGCGCAAAGATTGACCTTCGGCTAATTCGGCATCGCTGACACCCAGTAATTTTTTGGCACTGGGATTGGTCGCTACTATATTGCCTTTTTTATCTGTAGAAATCACGCCGTTAGTCAAGGCGTGCAGCATATCTTTTTGTCTTTGTTCTTGCTGTTTGACTTCTGCAAACAGTTTGGCGTTTTGCAGCGCCACTCCTGCTTGGATGTTAAACGCCTTCATAAATTCCATGTCGTTGCGATTGAAACTCGCTTTCCACTGTTCGGGGGCGTGAGGCCAATCTTGGGGGTTGTAGGGGGGGAATTCTCCTTGTCGTTTTTTATTAACTAATTGGGTGACGCCAATCAATTTTTTGTCCGAGTTAAAGACTGGCATACAAAGCATACTGCAAGTGCGGTAGCCAGACTTTTGATCTACTTGTTTGGAAGTGGCGGCGCGGGGGTCGTCGTACACGTCAAAGGGAATCAGCAGTGGTTCGCTAGATTGGGCGACGATGCCTGCAAAACCGGCGGTTCTGGGTATGCGAATTTCTTTCAAGTTGCCGGCCATCGGGATTTTCGTCCACAGTTCGTCTTTCTCTTCGTCGATCAGCCACAGGGTGCTGCGATCGGCGTTCATGAGTTCTTGGGCTTGATCCATCACCCTTTTTAGGGTATCTTCTAAGTCTAAACTGCTCTGAGAAAGAGCGTTGACGGCATTCATCAGCGCCGTTGCTGCTCGTTGTCTCTGAGTTGCTGCGTAGAAAGATTTGGAAGATTCTAGAATTAGGCGAATCGAGGGAGCAAATTCTTTAAAAACTTGTTCGTCTTCTTTCGTAAATCCGTGCCTGTCTATTTGTTCGTCTAAAGTCGGGTATTTTTCGTGGTTTGGTCTTAGTTTATTAATCAGTTGAACAACTGCTACTAACTCTTTTGTGTCTTCATTAATCAGGGGCATTGCCAGCATTGTATAAGTGCGGTAGCCCGTTTTTTCATCAGTTTTTTTGGCGTTAGCCGATCGTTCGTCGTTGTAAAAATCGTAAGGGATATTAACCACTTTTTGGAACGTGGCTACTTCTCCTGCAATGCCCACGTGGGCCGGAACTCGGATTTCTAGGTTTTTGCCATTTTCGTCTTTAGCGACGATCGCCCAGAGTTCATTTTTTTCGTCGTCTAATAAAAATATCGTGCTGCGATCGGCATTCAGCAATTCCCCTGTTTTGAGGGTAATCGACTGCAACATCTCGTTGAGGATGGCATCAAATCCCTCGCTCTCCAGGATATTGTCGAGCATTCCCAGGGTTTGATTGACAACCTTAAGTTTGTCTTCTACTTCCTTAACTACTACTGTGAAACTTTGCTTATTTAGAAGGTCAAGAATGCCAGAGAGGTTTCCTTGGCGCGGGATAATTGCACTGCTCCTAATTTCCGGGGGAGAATAATGTTCCTGATGATTTTCACCGCCGACAACAGCGACATCAATCACGTTGTCCAGAGAAGAGTAATTGGTGGAAGATGCAGATTTCATAGACCTTTACAGAAGCTTAAGTGTAAGGGTTAGTCTCTAAGCCAAGAGAGCGGGGAAGTTGATTAGTGAGTCACCTGTCGCACAAGACTCAAGTATGTGTGAAAGTATTTCCCAGTTTACAGAACTCCGGCCACAAGGCAAGGGAAATTCAGTTGACCTTGCTGCTGAACGGAGGGTGGGCGAGTAACGAGGCTGTGGGAATGCTGCAATCTTTTTAGAGAATGCGAATCTTGTTTAACTAATAAGAGCGCGAGAACATAAGTCCCACTCGCTCCACGGTACTCCGTTCAGCGTCGGGTAACAGGTCGTCTCGCCGCTTGTTGAGTGGGGTTCGATGCCCCCGAAACAACCATTTACCGCGCTCTGTTCGTGGTAGAATATCGCGATGTTGACCATGAATTACACTTACCGAATCTATCCAGATGCCATTCAAGAGACTGAGCTGCTTGAATGGGCTGAGACGTGCCGAGGCGTATATAACTATGCTCTGCGCGAACTCAAAGACTGGCTTGCTTCACGTAAGTGCATAATTGATCGGTGTTCTTTGGAACGGGAATACATTATCAGTGCATCTGAGCCGTTCCCGTCCTATCACCGACAGCAAAACAACCTGCCCAAAGCAAAAAAGTTGATTCCCCGCTTGGGTGAGGTTCATTCTCAGGTGTTGCAAACTACGATTCGCAGACTGCATGACACTTGGGAAGCTTTTCAAAAGCGTGGACTTGGATTTCCCCGCTTCAAGAAGTTTGGTCAATTCAAATCGTTTGTGTTCCCTCAATTCAAAGTCAACCCAATTGAAAGCAATTTCATCAAGCTGCCTAAGATTGGGGCGATTCGGATCAACCTGCACCGTCCAATTCCAGATGGATTTGTGGTGAAGCAGGTTCGGGTATTGTCCAAGGTTCGAGGAACACAATGGTATGTCGTGGTCACGATTGAATCGAGCGTATCTATCCCAGATGCCCCCGTTTATGGTCGAGCCATTGGAATTGACTTGGGATTGGAGCGATTCTTGACCGCTTCGGATGGCAGATTCCAGGAACGTCCAAAGTTCTTTCGGTCTATGCAAAGCAAGCTGAAATTGCTGCAACGCACAGCCTCTAAGAAAAAGAAGCGTTCTAAAAACTGGGAGAAGGCGCAAATCGAAGTTGCCAGAATGCACAATCGAATTGCAAACCGTCGAAAGGATTTTCACCTCAAAACGGCTCATAAACTCTGCGATCAAGCTCAAACTATTTTTGCCGAAGACCTCAATGTCAAAGGGTTGACTAGAGGGATGTTGCGTAAAGATTGTGTTGATGCTGCATTTGGACAGTTTCTCTCTTTGGCGGAATGGGTGTGCTGGAAGCGTGGGGTGTACTTTGCTAAGATCAACCCAAATGGAACCAGCCAAACCTGTCCAGCTTGTTTTGCCACTGTCAAGAAAGACTTGAGTGTAAGAGAGCATCATTGTCCTGAGTGTGGGTATCAAACACATAGAGATCATGCAGCAGCAGAAATGGTCTTGAGTCGTGGACTAGAGAATATAAGTACCCAGGGACTCTGGGGAAAGGAAACGGTCTGCCAAGTCGGGCTATCGGGGGTCTATGACCTAGATAAGTGGCGTGGGGCAGAAATACCCAAGAGCGATCTTGGGAAGCCCGCGCTGTATGCGTAGCATCAGCGTCGGGAGTATGTCACATGGTTTATTAACTGATTTTGACATTGTGGGTGCCTGGTTTAACTATGTTCTGCCGAGCTTTGAGCCGATCGCCCCCAGTAACATGAATGCGTACTGGCGGGAGGACTGCTGAAAGAGGGGTGGCCTTGTGGGACTAGCCGCAATTGTGACACTACCAGTTGCTAGTGATGTGTGCCCTTCTCTACACAATTGTGGTTTTTAACGAGAATTTCTCTCTATTTTGCTGCTCTTAGCTTTCATCCCACTAAATTCACAGGGTTTTCAGCTTTTTTTTGTAAAATTTGCAGTTGATATTTTTAGTGTAACCTCCGACTCTGAAAAAACTCCGCCTTTTAACCCCCCGATCAGCTTGAGGGTCTGCTTAGGGTTTGGCCGACTGAGTTTGGCGCAATCCGGCGGCTTCGACAAGCAGGGATTCGGCGAAGGCGATGGCTTCTGTTGCTGAGCGGCCACTGGCGAGTTGGGCGAGTTCTTCCCGCCGCTGCTCACTGTTGAGGGCGGCAACTCTGACTACTGTACGTTCGACTGGTTCGGAGTTGGCTGCGGGTTCCTCGATACTTGGTTCTGCTTCGATCGTCTGTTTGTTGACGCGAAAATGAAAATCAGCCATGGCGGCGATCAGCGGCTGGTGGGTGACGCAGAGAACTTGGTGTTTGTCGGAAAGTTGGTAGAGTTTTTTGGCGATCGCCCCGGCGACTCTCCCGGAGACTCCGGCGTCGATTTCGTCAAAAATCAGCGTACCGGCACTTTCTATTTGGGAAAAACAGGCTTTGATGGCGAGTAGAAAGCGGCTCATTTCTCCCCCGGAGGCGATCGCGCCCAGGGGTTGCAGAGGTTCACCCGGATTCGGGCTGAAACAAAAGGCGATTTGGTCGGCACCGGTAGCGGTTGGGGTACAAGGCGATATCTCGACTTGAAATTGCACTTTTTCCATTGCTAACGGCTTAAGTTCTCCTACCAGGTGCGTTTCTAGTTTGAGGGCTGCTTCGCGCCGCAGGGTAGTGAGGTGGCTGCAAGCGTCTTTTAATTGCTCTAAAGCAGTCTGATATGCGAGTTCTAAGGCTTCCATTGACTCGCCTCCTTCTAAAAGTTCATTTAGTTCGTTTTGAATGCTTTGGTAGTAGGCGATCGCTTCTTTGAGCGGCCCGTATTTGCGACAAATTTGTTTGAGTTCGCGAATCCGATCTTCTACTTCTTCGAGTCTTTCGGGATCTGCTTCTAATTGTTCGCCGTAGCTGCTAATTTGCCGGCTGGCTTCTGTGGCTTGAGCTAAAGCATCGCTGACCATTTCTAGGATTGGTTGCAACTGCACATCGTAAACCGCCATGTCGCTTAAAATTCCTTCGGCTTTGCTCAACAAGTCGGCGGCGGATGCGCTGTCGCCCTCGTTTTGGTACAGGGCTTGGTGGACTTGGTAACTTTGCTGCTGCAATTCGACGACGTGGCCTAGCCGGATTGATTCGTGTTCTAGCTGTTCAAGTTCGTCGGCGTCTTCGATATGGGCTTCGCCGAGTTCTCGGACTTGGTATTCTAACAAATCAAGTCTTTGCAGTCGCTGCTGTTCCGACTGACGCCTGCGTTTGAGGGCGGTTTTGGCGCTGTTGGCTCCCAGCCACGCGGAGGCGATGATCGATCGCGCTTCAGTGAGCTTTTTGCCGCCGTATAAATCGAGCCATTCTCGCTGGAGGGTTTCTTGTCCCAGGTGGACGGTTTGGCCTTGGGCGGTAATTTCCACAAGCCGATCGCGCAGTTGATCCATTAACTGGCGGTTGACGAGAATTCCGTTCAAGCGGGATCTGGTGCGTAGAGCACCGCTCGATGCGTTAATTTCCCGGCTGCAAACGGCTAAATTTCCGTCTATGGGTTCGATTTCTTGCTCGCCCAGCCACAAAGCTGCAGCTTTGTCCAATTCAAAGGTAGCTTCCAATATTGCCCGCGCTGCTCCGGTGCGAATCGATCGGCGATCGACTTTCCCGCCCAACACTGCATCGATCGCATCTAGGATAATCGATTTACCAGCGCCGGTTTCCCCTGTAAATACGTTCAAACTCGGGCCAAATTCTAGATCCAGGCAGTCAATTAAGGCAAAGTTTTCTATTCTGAGGGATATTAACATAGGGGATTAGGAATTGGGAATTGGGAATTGGGAATTGGGCATCGGGCATCGGGCATCGGGCATTGGCTCCTCCACTATCGGGCGCGTCGAATTTCCCTAGTCCAATTTTCATTTTTAATTAGAATACTTTTGATTTTGCCATTATTGATGGAGTCTCAACCTTAATGCAAAATAAATTTCTGTTTCCCATTGCTCTATTAAGTGTTGTCTTGATTGGAGCTTTTGGGTGGAATCTGCACCAAGACAAACAGCGAGTCCATGAATTAACCCTGGCGACTGGAACGAAAAGCGGGAATTATTATCCTTTCGGGCAGGCAATTGCTGAGGTAGTTACGCAACAAAATCCGCGTCTACGAATTCGAGTTATTGAGACTCAAGGTGCTGAGGAAAATATGCGTCGGCTTCAGGCAAATGAGGTTCAGTTAGCGATCGTGCAGAACAATACAGAGGGAGGGCCTTCTGCAAGGGTAGTGGCTGCTTTGTTTAAGGAGGTTTTTCACTTAATTGTTTCGGAAAAGTCTGGCATTCAAAATGTTGCTGATTTACAGGGAAAAAATATTGCGTTGATGGCTGAAGGCAGCGGTTCTTATACTTCTTTTTGGTTGATTAGCAAACATTACGGTTTGAAAGAAAGCGATTTTAAGTTTACTGCTGGCTCTTGGGATGACGCTACTAAGTTGTTTGCTAACGGCGAGGTTGATGCTATTTTTAGGGTGCTACCTCCGGGGAGCAATGTTGTTAGCGATTTGTTGCAGAATACCCGGGGCAAGTTGGTGCCGATTGACCAAGGAGCTGCGATGAGAATTCAAGTACCTTATCTGGAAGCTGATGTGATTCCTAAAGGTACTTACAAGGCAGATCCTGCGGTTCCCGATGCGGATTTACCCAGCGTTGGAGTGCAGGCTAATCTGCTGGCTGGGGAGGAGCTAGATCCGATAATCGTCAAGGAAATTACGCGAATTTTGTTCGAGCACCGTCGCAACTTGGTAGCTGCTAATTCGCTGGGAGCTATGATTAGTCAGCCGGGAGGCAGTGGGAGTTTGTCTTTGCCCGTTCATGAGGGGGCTCAGGCTTATTACGATCGCGAAAAGCCGGATTTTGTTGCTGCTAATTCTGATGCTATCGGTTTGTTTTTGTCCATCGGCACTCTTTTGGCTTCTTGGCTTTGGCAGTTGCGATCGCGCTTTTTGCAAAAACAAAAAAATCGAGCTGATAAATTTAATTTGGAGATTTTAAGTTTGATCAAACAAATTCGCCAAGCGAAAGCTTTGGAAGAAATCGATCGGTTGCAGGCAGAGTTATTTGATATTTTTAATCAAGTGATTGTGGATTTGGATGAAGATCGGATTGATTCTGAATCTTTCCATTCTTTTACTTTTACTTGGGAAACTGGGATTAAGATTGCAAGCGAGCGAGAAAAAATGCTGCGGAATGTGCATTTTGTTTCCAATAGTTTAGAATCTGATGCCACTCTTATCAAAGATCGGGAGATTTAATTTCTATTCTTCGTTGGCACTTGGGCTTGAGTGCCGGGAGGTTCGTAGTTGCGATCTTTGCGCCCCAAAGTTTGTAGTTGAAATTAATTCCTAAAGCGCAACTACAAACGGAATGGCTGCGTAATTCAACAATTTCTACTCCTTTGAGCCGATGAAGCCTAAGTGTTTCCAAGCAGCGGCTGTGGCAATTCTGCCCCGACTTGTTCGCTGCAAAAATCCAATTTGCATTAAGTACGGTTCGTATACATCCTCAATTGTTTGAGTGTCTTCTCCTGTGGAAGCTGCGAGAGTTTCTAAACCCACCGGGCCGCCGTTAAAGTTTTCGATCATTGCTGTCAAAAGGCATCGATCTGTCCAATCCAAACCAAGCGGATCGACGTTGAACAGTTCTAGGGCGACTGATGCAATTTCGGCATTAATTGGCTTTAAATTTTTGACTTCGCTGTAGTCTCTAACTCGTCGCAGCAAGCGGTTAGCGATCCGGGGAGTTCCGCGAGCTCGGCGGGCAATTTCTGCGGCTCCTTCTGGGGTGATTTGAGTGTCGAGAACTTGGGCACTTCTTTGGACAATTAGACTAAGTTCGTCTATTTCGTAGTAGCGCAATCTTTGGATCAAGCCGAAGCGATCGCGCAATGGAGATGTCAGCGATCCAACTTTTGTGGTTGCTCCTACTAAGGTAAAGGGTTTGAGGGGAATGCTGCGGATTTTGGCGCTTTTGCCTTGACCGATCGTAATATCTAACCGACAGTCTTCCATCGCCGGATAGAGGATTTCTTCTGTAACTTTAGATAAGCGGTGAATTTCGTCGATAAACAGCACGTCGCCTGCTTTGAGGTTGATCAACAATCCGACAATATCTCGCGGTTTTTCTAAAGCTGGGGCGGTGGTGATTTTGCATTCAACTTCCATTTCGGCTGCTAGAATTAGCGACATTGTGGTTTTTCCCAACCCTGGAGGCCCGTAGAGTAACAGGTGATCCATAGGTTCGCCGCGAGATTTGGCTGCTGCAATTGCGATCGCCAAAACTTCTCTCAAGTCTTTTTGCCCGATGTATTCAGCTAAACGCTGGGGTCGGATTTTGTCGTCTTGTTTGCTGTTGATTTCGTCGGGTAACTCTTGCGCTTCTACCAGAGATTCCGGCTGGGGTTTGACGGCTTTTTTGCGGGGAACCCTGGCTGGTGCTATGTCTTCGGGTAGATTTTGGTCGGAGGGCTGTTGTTTGGAGGAGATAATAGCCATATTTATCTGCGAGCAGGCAGCGGGAATTGTTTACAATTATTGGCAGAATATTGACAATTATTGAGTTCGTTATGAGTATTCCATCTTCTTTATTAGCATCGGAAAGCATAACTTTTGAGGGGGCGATCGAGCTGACTCAATCTTTACTGTCGTTCATGGAGGCCGATCGACTTTTACAAGCCGACATCCAGCAAGCTGTTACATCTCTGGTGAAAACACAGAACGGTGCTAGGGGGTTTTTTGTCACCTATCTAACGGACGATGGACAGGAGGCAGATCACCCGTCACCCGGAGTAGTCGAGGCACTGCGATCGGCTCCTGAGATCGTAGCAGAACTGCTGGTGAAAAATTTGGCGATGTCGGCGGCAATGGTTGTACATCATTCGCGCCAGCAAAAGCAGGAAATGGCGGGCGATTCTGCTAGAGTGCAGGAGCGATCGCGCAATTTAATTCAAATGCTGCGAATGCCAGCCTGTCAAACTATAGCGTCGCAAATGCTAGAAAGTTTGCAGAGTGCCAATGGCGAGTATGAAAAATTTTTCCAGCGGTGGGGCTACGACGACGAGCAAAAACTAGCGATCGGTTCGGCAGTTCGATCGGCGATCGGCTAAAATAACCTCCGAAGGAAGGGGAAAGAAGAAAGAAGGAAGAAGCCAAAGCCAGGGTGGCAGATGCTTGATCAAAACGACGGGGCTGTGGAATAATTGCGGTTTAGCAAAAGCTGCACAATTGTAGCTTGAGTTGATTTAGGTGTGAAGGTAGTGAACGAGGGCGAAAAAATTGCAGAGAACTGTGAAAGGAGTTGCCCAAAAGGTCCGAAAGCTGGGCGGCCGGCGGCCGGCAAGTACGCCCCGGCGGTGGGCGAAGCTGAATCTGCTGGCAACATTGGTGCGCCGGGACTTGGAAGCTCAATACAAAGGCTCGATTCTGGGCAATTTGTGGCCGCTGCTGAATCAGCTATCGCAATTGGTGATTTACACATACGTATTCTCGATCGTCCTCAAGGTAAAGCTCAGCCTTGCAGGCTTCCCAGAAAACAGCGACATTACATTTGGAGTCTGGTTGTTTGCAGGTTTGCTGCCTTGGACTGCCTTCACCAGCGGTTTGATCAAGTCGGCAGTATCGGTGGTGGGGCAGCCGAATTTAGTGAAAAAAGTGGTATTTCCTCTCGGTTTGCTGCCCTTGGTGCCGATTTTTACAGCTTTTCTTGAAAGTTCTCTGGGTTTAGCAGCTTTGATTGTGATAGTAGCAGTGTCGTCGCACAAGCTCAACGCTACTTTATGCTTGCTGCCGCTGGTGTGGGTGCCTCAGTTGCTGATAACTGCTGGTTTGGGATATTTGACAGCGGGCTTGACTGTATTTTTGCGAGACATTCCTCAGACATTAGGTGTTATTCTAAATTTTTGGTTTTATTTGACGCCGATCGTCTACCCAGCATCAATCATCCCCCAAGAGTGGCGAGCGTGGATATTTTGGCTGAATCCAATGGCCGCCATCTCGGAGGTTTATCGAGACCTCATACTGCTTGGAGAAGTTAAGCATTGGGGCGAATGGGGTGTCGCCACGCTAATTTCTGCTGCTATATTTTGTGGAGGTTTGGCGGTTTACCGGCGTTTGCGTCCCGCTTTTGCTGACGTGTTGTAAATTTGTTGGAGATTTACAGTCAATCTAAAATCTAAAATCTAAAATCTAAAATCGATTGTGCTGTAAATATGTTTGAGATTTCAAGTCAATCTAAAATCTAAAATCTAAAATCTAAAATCGATTGACTGCCGCCAATGACAGAAAATGTAATTTCACTAAAAAATGTTTCCAAATGCTTTAAGCGGTACGATCGTCCAGGAGACCGCTTAAAGGAAATTATTTACCCCAGCAAAAAACTTGCTGACGAATTTTGGGCCCTACACGACATCAATCTGGAAATCCCTCAAGGACAAACTCTGGGAATCGTCGGCCGCAATGGTTCGGGGAAAAGCACTCTGCTGCAAATAATTGTAGGGACGCTGACTCCTACCACAGGAAGCGTCGATGTTAGAGGCAGAGTCTCCGCTTTGTTGGAACTCGGAAGCGGGTTTAACCCGGAATTTACCGGGCGGCAAAATGTATTTTTTAACGCTCAGTTACTGGGATTCAATCAAAAAGAAACTGAAGAAAAATTTGACGATATAGCTGCTTTTGCTGATATTGGCGATTTCATTGAACAGCCAGTCAAAACTTATTCTAGCGGTATGTTTGTCAGGCTAGCTTTTGCCGTTGCAACTAGCGTCGAACCAGATATTTTGGTGGTTGACGAGGCGCTTTCGGTGGGCGACGAAGCTTTTCAACGCAAGTGTTTTGCCCGCTTGCAAAGCATTCAGGAAGGTGGCGGAACAATTTTATTTGTTTCTCACGCTGCTACTTCTGTGGTGCAACTTTGTACGTCGGCGATTTTAATGGATAGCGGTGAATTGCTGCTCGCTCACACGCCGAAGGTGGTAATTTCTAAGTATCAAAAGCTGATTTATGCCGATCCAGATCAGGTTCTGGGGTTGAAGTCAGATATTCGAGCTCTGAACCAACTGACAAAACAGGAAAGTCAAGACCACCTTCAGGATGCTAATTTAGAAAGCACAAAGAGGGAAGTTAAACCGGAGCAACATCTCTCCAAACCCCAGGAATATTACGAGGAATTTTACGATCCGGGGATGATACCGTCGAATACGGTAAGGTATCCGTCTCGTGGAGCGGAAATTATCAACCCCCACATCGAGACGCTGAAGGGAAATCTGGTAAATCACTTGATCGGCCGTCAAGATTATATTTATACTTACTCTGTCACTTTCTCCCGGTCAACTTCCAAAGTTAGGTTTGGAATGTTGATTAAAACAATTAGTGGCTTTGAATTGGCGGGTGCTTCTTTGAAGGGTTCTACTCAGTCAGTTAGGTATGTGGAAGCGGGAACGACAATTGTAGTGAAGTTTCAGTTTAAATGTTTGCTGAATCCCGGGGTTTATTTTCTGAATGCTGGGGTTGTGGGAACGGTAGATGGAGATTTAACTTATTTGGATCGTTGCGTTGATGTGGCGATGTTTAGAGTTCAGTCTTGTACAGAGTCTTGCGGTAACGGCATCGTTGACTTGCTGATCGAACCGTGTTTAACTGTTGTTAATGCTGATACTCTAGTGAAAGAGCAGTCAACAGAGGTTATCTAAAATTCTGTAAAAACAATGAACGATATCAATTTAGATTTAGTCGAAAATCCCGTAATCAAAGCATTTATTCAAGATCAAACTAAGTTTCCTGAAAATTTTAAACTGAATATCTGCGAAGACGATGAAATGTATTTGTTCAGCTTGAGCAATGTCAAAGACGATCGCGATCGGGCTTTGGTGCGCTATTATTCGATCGGGCATCGCATCTTGGATACGGTTAAACAAGTTGTGGAATGGCATTTTGGCAGTTTTGAAAATGTTCCCTCTTTTCTAGATTTTGCCTGCGGTTACGGTCGATTTACTAGGTTTTTGATTCAGGAAATACCGCCGGAACGAATTTGGGTTTCTGATATTTATGCTAACGCGGTTAAGTTTCAAACTGAATACTTGGGCGTCAACGGTATTGTCTCAACTGGAAAACCAGAAAATTATTTAATTGATCGCAAGTTTGACTGCATTCTGGCTAATTCTTTTTTCAGCCATATGCCGGAAAGGACTTTTACAAGTTGGTTGCAAAATTTGTACGATTTGTTGACTCCTAACGGCATTTTGATGTTCAGCGTTCACGATGAGTGTTTGCGCCTAGCCAATACAGAAATGCCGGCTAATGGTATTTTGTTTAGTCCTCAAAGTGAAAGCCAGTCTTTAGATAAGGAGGAATACGGCACAACTTATGTAACTGAAAAGTTTGTGAGAGAATGTGTCGAGCGAGTTAGCGGAGGTAAAGCTTTTGTTCACCGCATAAAAAAAGGCATCTGCAGGTTTCAGGATTTGTATGTTGTCACAAATGAGCTAGTTAGAGATTTTTCGGAGTTGAAATTCAATCATCACCCGGAAGGATATATTGATGTTGCTGCTTTTACGAATAAGGAGAATTTGTATCTAGAAGGATGGGTAGCTGATGTGAATCTCAACGGTCGAATTGAGGAGCTGCAAGTGCTGGTAAATGGGGAGGTGGTACAGAGGTGCGAGCCTTTTTACGATCGCCCGGATGTGGCTGGATATTTTGAAACTGATGGGGCTTTGCAGTCGGGGTGGAGCTGTTATTTACCCAAAAACACTGTGGCGCTGCAGGATGTGTTAATAGTCAAAGCAATCAATAACTATGGTTGGGAATGGATTCTGGAAACTTGCACTGTTAAAGCGCTGGTTAACCAAAGACAATCGAAGTCTTTGTTGGGGTCTACTCAGACAAAACTCAAATTACTCGAAACTCAGTTAGCCTCAGCTAGGATAGAATGGGAGCAAAGCCAAAGTAAGTTAATGATTACTCAAACAAAGTTGGAAGAATCTCAAACAAATTTGCAAGAAACTCAAGCTCAATTAGTTTCAGCTCAAATGCAATTGGAGCAAACTCAAAATCAGTTAGTATCTGTGCAAATGCAGTTGGAGAAAACTGAAAATCAACTAATTAATGTCAAGCAACAACTAGAGCAAGCGAAGTGTCGGGTTTTGGCAATGGAAAGCAGCAAGTTCTGGAAGCTGAGAACCGCGTGGTTTCAAGTCAGGCGATCCTTGGGCTTGGCGGGAGAGTAGCGAGTAAATTTGGCGTGGGAATTAGGGCGAGGGAGATAAATTGTGAGTACAAATGACAGCAAACCGTCGGTTTTTATTGTTACCGGAATGCACCGTTCCGGTACGTCTTTAACAGCTTCTTTGTTTCAGAAAGTCGGGGTTGATATTGGCAAAAAGTTAGTGGGCCCGGCCGACGGAAATGTGAAAGGTCATTTCGAGAATGTTGATTTTGTGGAGTTTCACAAAAGTGTTTTGCGATCGCACGGTATTGATGAACTCGGATGTACGTTTGAAAAAACGATTCCGGTAGCAGCAGAATACGTGGAAATCGCCAAAAGGGCGATCGACCAAAATCAACTTCCTCACAAACATTGGGGTTGGAAAGACCCCCGAACAGCCCTTTTTTGGGATTTTTGGCTAACTTTACTCCCCGAAGCTAATTTTATCTGTGTTTATCGATCGCCCTGGGAAGTAGTCGATTCTCTTTACCGCCGGGGAACCGATGTCAGCTTGCTGCAAAATCCCGAAATGGCAGTAAAAATGTGGATTCACTACAATCAAAAAGTTTTAGAACTTTACGAACGTTTCCCCCATCGCTGTCTCCTAGCCAACGTTTACCCCATCGGCAACACTCCTGAACTTTTCCTCGATCGAGTCAACGAAAATTTTAATGTTAACTTAGGTGCGATACCGGGCGACAATTTTGAAGAATCTTTATTAGTCAACGATATTGTCAAAAGTCACAGACCGAGTTTAATAGAAAAATATTTTCCCCAAGCATTAGAACTATATGAACTTTTGGAAACCAAAGCTGGGAATCTCAGCAGCGAATCGAAAGGTGAGATCGATCAAGTTATTCATTTCCCAGCATCTCCAATCTGGCCATTTGAAGATTGGCTAAAAATCCGCTTGCTGGAAAAACAGCAAAAAACTAGCTCTTCAGAACTCAAACAGTGGCAAGAACAATTTCACCAGGCCCAGGCGAAAGTGTTGGGATTAGAGACAGAATTAGGAGCAACTCAAGTACAGCTTGCAGGCAAAGAATCAAATTTTCAAGAAGCTTTAGCAAAACTCCTCGGATTAGAAACAGAATTAGGACAAACTCAGGTACAGCTTGCAGGCAAAGAATCCCAATTTCAAGAAGCTTTAACAAAAGTCTTAAAATTAGAAGCAGAATTAGGGGAAACTCAGGTACAGCTTGCAGGCAAAGAATCGCAATTTCAAGAAGCGTTAGCAAAGCTCCTCGGATTAGAAACAGAATTAGGACAAACTCAGGTACAGCTTGCAGGCAAAGAATCGCAATTTCAAACAGCTTTAGCAAAAGTATTAGAATTAGAAGCAGAATTAGGGCAAACTCAGGTACAATTTGAAGAAACTGAATTTATATTGCAGCAAAAGTTAGCTGAGTTACTTCAGTTAGAAACAGCACAAAGTCAAAATCAGGAAAGATTAAAGGATACTCAAGAAAAATTAGAACACTCCCGTCAGGAAAATGAAAATTTTAGGGCAGAACTTGCTATAATAAAGTCTTCAATAGGGTGGCAAGTGAGAGAAAAGTTGTGGGAAGTTCAGCGCAAAATCCGCGACTTGTTCCCTAAATTTATTTTTTCGTTAGATCAACCCACTACTTGGCAAGTTTGTGATTCTAACTTGCTAATTGTGGGCTGGGTTTTTAACCAAAAAAGAGAGACTACAGCAGTCCGCGCCAGAATTAAAGACCAGAGTTTCGCAGGCGTTTACGGCATAGATAGAAGTGATATAGCGCTAGCACACTCTAATATTCCGAAGGCGAAGAAATCAGGTTTTACAATTCAATTGGAAGCGCCTGCCGGACGGCACGAAGTGCTACTGGAAGCGCAAGACGATCGAGGTAAATGGCATTTGTTGGCAGCTTATCCGCTGTTAGTTTCAACGATTCAAGCATCGTTAGATGTACCGGTGGTGTGGGAACAGCGTCAGGGTCAAATTTTATTTGCAGGTTGGTGCTGCCACCACGATCGCAAAATTGCTAAATTAAGCTTGTTGTGCGGCGATACTTCTGTAGAATGCGCCTACGGTTTACGGCGAAAAGATGTCGGCGAAGTGTTTCCCGACTGGGTTAACAGTTCGGAAAGCGGTTTTGAGGCCCTTGTCGATTTGCCTCCTGGCGAATGGCACGTTTCTCTGCAAGCTGAGTTAGAAACCGGGGAAATTTTGTCTTTTCAAGCGCCTAAAATATTGACAGTGCGGCGCTACCATATCTGGCAGCGAAGTGCAGATAAGTTTGAGGAGTTATCAAGGTTTACAGCCGCAATTCAGCAGCGGGCGAGGGAAAGAAAACAGCGTCTTGGTAGGATTTTGCCCCTGCCCTGGGAAATTGTGAAAGTGATCCGCCAGTTGGGGAAGATTTATCGGCAGCAAAAACAGTTTACTGCGCCGGGAGATTTACTGCCACCTGCGGGTTTTGTGGTGCCTCAACCCATTGATAGATATGACGCATGGCTGGAGGTGAATCAATGGAACGATCGCGCGCGCGATTACTTGATTTCTCGGTTAAAATCCTGCCGGGAACCGCTGCCAAAAATTTCGGTAGTAATGCCAGTTTACAACCCACAGATAGATTTTCTCGAAAGTGCGATCGACAGCGTAATCAATCAAGTTTATCCAAACTGGGAACTCTGCATTGCCGATGATTGCAGCACCGATTTCACTGTCGCTGACACTTTGAAAAGCTGGGTTCAAAAGGACGATCGTATCCGCATCACATTTCGTACAGAAAACGGCAACATCAGCGCAGCAACCAACAGCGCCGCCGCCCTCGCAACAGGCGACATCATCCTGTTTTTAGACAACGACGACGAACTCACTCCCGACGCATTAGGCGAAGTCGCCCTATATTTTGCCACGCATCCAGCCACCGATTTTCTCTATTCCGACGACGACAAAATCGACACCAAAGGTCGCCGATTTGCCCCGCAATTCAAACCAGAATGGTCGCCGGAACTGCTGCTTTCCTATATGTATCTCGGTCATTTGTGCGCTGTCAGAAGACCCATTTTTGAAGAAATAGGCGGTTTGCGGATAGGTTTTGAAGGCTCGCAAGATTACGATTTTGCCTTGAGAGCAACCGAAATTTCTCGCCACGTCGCGCACCTGCCGCTAGTGCTGTATCACTGGCGAACTGCACCCGGTTCTACAGCCATATCTGGGGCAGCAAAACCCGCCAGTTTTGCCGCAGGTCAAAAAGCCATTCAAGACGCACTAAACCGCCGCAAAATTAACGGCAATGTCGCTCAGCACGCATGGGCGATCAAAGAAAATCTGGGCATATTTGCCCAGGATTTCCCGGATAACGGCCCATCAGTAACGGTAATTATTCCTACTAAAAATCAGCTAAAGTTGCTGAAAGCTTGTCTGGATTCTCTAGAAACTACAACATACAAAAATTATCAAGTTGCCGTTATTGACAACGAAAGCGACGACCCTAAAACTCTGGAATACTTAAAGGAATTAAAGTGCAAAGTTTTGCATATAAAAAATCCTGGGGGCAAGTTTAGTTTTGCAGCCATTAACAACCGCGCTGCCGAACAAGCTGACAGCGAATATGTGTTGTTTTTGAACAACGATACTGAAGTAATTAACCCGCGCTGGCTGAGTCAAATGGTGGGATACGCTCAAATTCCCGCTGTGGGTGCAGTCGGCGCGCGGCTGTTATATCCCGACGGCAGAATTCAGCACGCGGGCATAATTCACGGTCTTCATCACGGTTTGGCGGGTCACGCTTTTAAACTGATGAACAGCGAAAATCGAGGCTATCTTTCTCAAGCGATGGTAACGCGAAATTACTCTGCGGTAACAGCGGCTTGCACGATTACTCCACGTCAATTGTTCTTAGAATTGGGCGGTTTTGATGAGGAAAATTTTGCTGTTGCTTACAATGATGCAGATTACGGATATCGCCTGTTAGAACAGGGTTATCGGTGCGTATATTGTCCCGATGCGGAGTTATTGCACAAAGAGGGAACTTCTAGGGGTTTTACCGACAATCCTCAAGAAGTGGCGGCTTTTAGACGTAAGTATGCGGGCAAAAATGACAGTTTTTACAGTCCTCATTTGTCTTTAGAAGATGAGTATTTTCATATTCAACCTCGACGGGTTTATATGAAGGAAGAGGGTTCGGCAACAGATTTGGTAACGGATGCACGCGAGAAGGAAGAACTAAATTTTGGTGATTGTGGTTCTTTGATATCACTAAATAATTTTGGAAATCCTATCAGAGTTTTGATGTGCAGCAATTCGCTGGATTTTACGGGGGCGCCACTACATCAGTACGAAATCGCTGTGAAATTGGCGACTGAAGGCGTGATTAAGCCGATCGTACTTTGCGTAACAGAGGGGCCACTGCGTCAAGCTTACGAACAGCAGGGAATTGAAGTAATTGTGCGCGACAATCCTCTCGAACACATCTATCAGCGCGATGCTTATGATGAAGCAATCCGCAGTTTTAGCACAGAAATTGCAAATTTAAAAGTAGATGTAATTTATGCCAATACTTTAGAAAACTTTTTTGTAGTTGATGCGGCGCGGCAAATCGGAATTCCTACAGTGTGGAACGTGCACGAAAGCGAACCTTGGCAAACTTATTTTAACAGGTTTGGTTCGGAGATTGCGGCGAGAGCTTTAGAGTGTTTTCGCTTTCCTTACAAAGTTATTTTTGTGGCAGATGCCACTCGGGACAGATATTTGCCTCTCAACAGCCACCAAAATTTTACGGTGATTCACAACGGCTTAGATTTGAGCAAAATGGAGAATTCGGATAACTCTGAATTGGCTAGAAAAACTTTAGATGTTGCAGCGGAAGAAGTGGTAATTCTGCTGCTGGGAACGGTATGCGAACGCAAAGGCCAGCAGGATTTAGTTAAGGCACTTTCACTTTTACCTGACAAATGGCACAATAAAATTAGGTGTTTTATTGTGGGTGATCGCCCTAGTATTTACAGCAATAAATTAGCCGAGTTGGTGGGGGAATTGCCAGCAGAGTTGCAGGAAAGGGTGACAGTAGTCCCGGAAACTGGGGAGACGGGGAAATATTACAAAGCGGCTGATATTTTTGTTTGCACTTCTCGCGTCGAAAGTTTTCCCAGAGTGATTTTGGAGGCGATGGCCTGCGATTTGCCAATTGTTACATCGCCAGTTTTTGGGATTAAAGAACAAGTGCGACCGGGAATTAATGGTTTGTTTTATACGCCCGATCGCCCAGACGAGTTAATTGCAGCTTTGATTAGTTTATTGGAGGATAAATCTTTGCGGCAGCAGTTGGCTGAAAACGCTAAATATGTCTTGGATTCACTTAATACTTTTGAGGAAATGACTCAAGCTTATGCAGAGATTTTCTGCGAAGCATATTTCAGCCGTCATTAGTCATTTTACAGTGCCAGCGTCCCCGCCAGTGAAGGGTAGTAACTCACCTCCTAAACTTTTGGCAGGATTTAATATAATTTGCCAAGAATTGCGGAACATATTGGAAATTGAGCCATCAATACTATAAAATAATCAAAAATGAACGATGATAAAATGACCGATCGCCCAAGAGTAGATTATGAAAAAGCCTGGGACAGTTATGCCCAACAGTGGCAAAAAACTAATGCCGAACTTGCCCACATTGGCGACGAATGGATAGGTAAAGCTGCCGGTGCCGCTAACTCCTTAGCCGAATACGAAGCGCTAATAGAACAGCAATTTATTGCACCGTATATCAAAAAAGAACATACGGTTTTAGAAATTGGTATCGGAGGCGGAAAAACCGGTTCGCTGCTGCTGAAATATTGCGATCGACTAATTTGTGCCGACATTTCCAGTCAAATGCTGCAAGCGGCACGATCGCGTTTGGGAGACGATCGCGTTTCTTACGTCAAACTCGACGGTTTAACATTAGACGGCATCGCCCCAGGTTCAGCCGATGTCTGCTTTTGTTACGATACAATGGTACACGTAGAGCCTGTAGATATATTCAACTACCTGACTCGAATTCCCAAACTGCTGCGGGGCGATCGAATTTGCGTGTTTCACCACACCAATATTTTTAGCGAATTAGGGTGGCAAAAATTCGCCAGCGAGTGGGAAAAAAACTTGATCGGGCACAGAGACGGCACAGCATTTTCAGTTATGACTGATACAATTATGGAAAAATTTCTCAACCATTTAAACTATCAAATCATCCTGAAAAATACATCTTCAGTACCGCGAGATTGCGTCTGGATCTGCAAAGCACCAACACCCAATGAATAAAACCAAAGCTTTTTAGCCGACTCAAAATATTTTATTTCAACTAACAACAGTCAACAGTCAACAGTCAACAGTCAACAGTCAACAGACAACTGACAATGAAAGCATTATTTCTCCATCCCAACTTCCCCGCCCAATACCGCCACATTATCACGGCTTTAGGCGCAGATCCCAAAAATCAAATTGTTTTCGGCACTAAAAACGAGCGCCCAGAGTGGAACATTCCCGGCGTTCGCAAAGCAGCATTTACCCCCAGCCGGGAACCCCACGCGCAGACTCACCAATACGTCCGCCCTTTAGAAAGTGCCGTCATCTACGGACAAGCCGTATTTAGAATGGCAGAACAACTCAAAGCAGACGGTTTCGTACCCGATATTATCTGCGGACATTCTGGTTGGGGGCCGACATTGTTTGTCAAAGAAGCTTTTCCAAATACGCCACTTTTGTGCTATTTCGAGTGGTTTTATCATGCTATTGGTTCCGACGCAG
The DNA here is from genome assembly GCF_036705715.1 of Microcoleus sp. AT3-D2. NCBI lineage: Bacteria > Bacillati > Cyanobacteriota > Cyanophyceae > Oscillatoriales > Microcoleaceae > Microcoleus > Microcoleus sp. AT3-D2. The sequence goes on from NZ_JAUBVE010000039.1 coordinate 37,716, forward strand.
ATTTCGACCCAGCGGAACCTTTAACAGTTGACGATATGGCCAGAATTAGAATCAAAAATGCGCCGATTCTGATCGATTTATATTCTTGCGATTGGGGTTTGTCGCCCACTTATTGGCAGCGATCGCAATTTCCGCCAGAATTACAACAAAAATTATCCACACTCCACGACGGCGTAGATACCGATTACTTCAAACCCGACCCCGGTGCTAAACTGGTTTTGCCTAACTTAGACTTGTCTGGCGTTGATGAAATTGTCACCTACGTATCGCGGGGAATGGAACCTTACCGGGGTTTTCCCGAATTCATTGAGTCGATCGCCTATGTACAAGAACGCCGCCCCAACTGTCACGTCGTAATCGTTGGTTCCGAAAGAGTTTGTTATGGGCGTTCTTTACCCAACGGCGAGTCTTACAAAGACTATATGCTCAAAAAAGTCCCCCTAGATTTGTCGCGAGTTCACTTTGTCGGGCCTCTACCTTACGGACTGTATTTAAAAGTAATTCAAGCATCCGACGTACACGTTTATTTGACCAGACCTTTTGTGCTATCTTGGTCCATGATTGAATCTCTATCAACCGGATGTTTAGTAATAGGTTCCGACACAGGGCCAGTCAGAGAAGTTATCCGCGACGGAGAAAACGGTTTGCTAGTCGATTACTTCTCACCGAAACAAGTAGCCGATCGCATTGATGAAGTTTTAGACCATCCTACCCGCATGGCAGAAATTCGCATCAAAGCCCGTCAAACCACCCTAGAACGCTACAGTTTAGCTAAAATGCTGCCGCAACATTTACAACTAATTGAGCAAGTAGCAAATCGTTCCATGCCGCCTACAGTTGGTATGGAACCAGAACGGGAATTAGCAGCATCTTTTGCAGTGAGAATTTAGTAATAAAGTTGCTCAGGACTAAACCTCTGGTCACACGCTCTCCTGTGCGGTGTATTCGCACAGGAGGGTTCACCAACTAGACGATAAACATCGAACATCTGGACGTTTTAGTGGCCAAGTTAAATATTTTGATAGCAGTCCGTTAATCCCTTCTAGGCTACTCGCCAACTACCTTCGAGAGCAATAATTTAGGCGTTGCATAATAGTGGGATGATTTTGATTTTTTTTGTGGAATGGGCGTCCCGCCCGTCCCGTGTATTTTCAGACGTTGCATAATGGAAGTATGAACTGTCCTAAATGTGAATCCGTCCCAATCAGCCATAACAACGGAGCATCTCATATTGGTAAAAACACTTCTTCTCCTTCCTTCCTTATGCCTCTTTCCTTTTGCATCCTGCCTCAAAACTCCAATTTCTAGCTTGGTTACAAAAGTGAGATGCTCTCGCAGGCTTCTATCCGTCTCTTAGGAATGAGAATTAAATAAAATCCACTTTTCCTGTTTGTTGTGGGATGGGCGTCCCGCCCGTCCCCGATAGACGGGCGGGACGCCCATCCCACAAGAAAAAAGGGAAATTATTTAATTGACGATCCTTACTTCATTACCTAAAGTATTGGAATAGGCCCCTGCCTCATCGATTTTGATTATAGTTGTGCAACCCTTAAAATTTATTGAAATTCCCTTAAGTTAAAATCAACTAAGAAATACCCAAAGCTGTTTCAGACATCGTAATTAAATTATTAGCAAAAATTTTCTGGTGAATTGGAATATCAATAATAAACATTGCCCCCTGATTAGGAGCTGAAATACAATTGAGCTGGCCCCCGTGTTTATCCACTACAATCTGATGGGAAATTGACAGCCCAATACCAGTACCCTTCCCGATAGGCTTAGTAGTAAAAAATGGCTCAAATAGGTGTTGGCTAATCTCTTCTGTCATCCCAGACCCGTTATCCTTAATATGAATTAACACTCGATTAGATTCCGTGACCTCAGTGCGAATGAAAATCTTAGAAGGATTAGCTTTCATTTCACTTAACGATCGCGTCGTATTATAATCCTCTATGGCATCAATAGCATTAGCAACAAGATTCATAAACACCTGGTTAAGCTGACCCGCATAACACTCTACCAGAGGCAGATTGCCGAATTCTTTGACCACCTCAATTGCAGGTCGATCGCCCCTTCCTTTAACACGGTTATGCAAAATTAACAGAGTGCTATCAATACCCTGGTGAATATCCACCGGTTTCATTTCCGATTCATCCAATCGCGAGAAGATTCGCAGCGACTGAACAATTTCGCGAATCCGGTCTACGCCTACCTTCATTGAACTCAGCAATTTAGGTAAGTCTTCAACCAAAAAACCTAGTTCTATTTCCTCTATTTTCTGTTCTACTTTTTGCCCTGCCGCCGGAAATTCTTGGTGATAAAGATTGACGAGATCAATCAGATTTTGGGTATAATCATCGGCATAAGAAAGATTCCCAAAAATAAAATTAACGGGATTATTGATTTCATGGGCTACACCTGCAACAAGCTGACCTAGAGAAGACATTTTTTCGCTCTGCACAAGTTTAGTCTGGGTGATTTGCAATTCTCGAAAAGCCTTTTCTAAACATTTAGTTTGGGTTCGCAATTGAGCTTCCGATTGTTGCAATCCCGCCTCGGCTTGCAGACGCTCTTGAACCTCCTGTTTTAGCAATTGATTGGATTGGAAAAGTTCAGCCGTCCTTTCCTCAACTCGCCTTTCCAACTCCGATGCCAGCTTCAACAGCGAAGATTCCGCTTTGACACGCTGTTCGATTTCTGCTTGCAAGCACACATTTTGCTCTAAGAGTTTCTTCGACAAATTGCGGAGCTTCATGTGGACATTAACACGAGCTAAAACTTCTTCATGCTGAAGAGGCTTAGTAATATAATCCACCGCACCCAGACTCAAACCTTTAACCTTATCCACCGTCTCAGCAAGAGCCGTCATAAAAATCACGGGAATGTCTCTCGTGGCATCATTCGCTTTCAAACGGCGACAAGTTTCAAACCCATCGATTCCCGGCATAAGCACATCCAACAGGATCAGATCTGGAGCAGCATATGCGACCTTCTGGAGAGCACTTTGGCCATCCCTAGCTACCAATACTTTAAAGCCAAAATCTGCCAAAAAATCGAACAGAACCCCTAAATTAGTCGGAGTGTCATCTACGATTAAAATGGTGCTTTGTTCGGCAATTTCACTACTCATTGGTTGTCGTCCTATATTGTTTAATAAACTCTAGGATTTGTTGTTCTTCAAATCCTTTCGCTAACTGGCGCAGATGGGTAGCAAAGGGTACCCATTGCTCATTGAGTTGTTCTATTTTTGCAGCTTGCTCCGCAATTCCTCGGAGATCGCCCATCATCGCTAGATCGAATAGAACGGCGATTTCCTCATCGGGGGGAGCTACAATTTCAGAACTTAAAGATTTTTTTTCTCCTTCTGCTTTCCTCATCTCTTCCAGGTTTTCTTCATAAATCCATTCTAAGCCTAAATGAGTACGTAATTTTTCTAAAAGCTCCTCGATGCGTATGGGTTTCGGAATAAAATCATTGCAACCTACCTCGGCACTTTGTTGTCGATCGAAATCAAAAACGCTGGCAGAAGTAGCAATCACCACTAAATTAGTCTGATCTGGTGATTTGCGAATCCGGCGCGTTGCTTCTAAGCCGCTCATGACTGGCATCATCAAGTCCATTAAAATACAGTCGGGCTTATACTCCACCGCCTTGTTTAAACAGTCCTGACCCTCCGTTGCTTCCAGAATTTCAAATCCTAACGGCTGAAGCATTCCCGCCATGATCGACCGATTCTGCCACTTGTCGTCAGCTATGATAATTTTTCGCTTTCGGCCTTTAAAACCAACGATTGTGTTGGCATTGGTTTTGGCTGCATTAGTCGCCCATTCCGATACCTCTGGCAAATCTAAATCGAACCAGAAAACGCTCCCTTGTCCTAATGTACTCTTCACCTTTATTTCACCGCCCATCATCTGGACTAATTGGCGGCTAATTGCCAGTCCCAACCCGGTTCCTTCAACCTTGCGATTGGCATCCCCTACTTGGTGAAAAGGCAAAAATATATCTTGCAATTGCTCTGATGCCATACCAACTCCGGTATCTTCCACTTGAAACCGGATTTTGCCATCCTGATATCCTACTTTGAATGCCACCCCACCTTTTTCGGTAAACTTAATCGCATTGCCGAGTAAGTTGATTAAAACTTGCCGCAACCTTTTTTCATCACCCTGGACGGCAATAGGTAGTTGGGTAATTGGCTCGTAAATCAGGGAGATTCCCTTTTGTTCTGCCCGAATATTGCAAATTTCAGCAAGGCCTTCCAAAAATTGTGAGAAATGGAAATTACTCAAGTGAATTTCCATTTTTCGGGCTTCGATTTTGGACAGGTCTAAAATATCGTTAATCAGGGTTAAGAGGTGATCGCCACACTGACTAATGACGTTCAGACCATCTTTTTGCTGGTCAGCCAAGTTTTTTTGTCGTTTGAGGATTTGCGTGTAACCCAAAATGCCATTAAGTGGCGTTCGGAGCTCGTGGCTCATATTAGCAAGAAACTCACTTTTGGCAGAGTTGGCTGCTTTCGCTAATTCTTCTGCTTTTTGTAAATGGATATTTTTTTCTTGTAACTGTTGCGTTCTTTCTACCACCTTCGCTTCTAAAGTAGCGTTGGCTGCTTCCAAATCGTTATAAAGACGCGCATTTTCAATTGAAATAGCTGCTTGAGAAGATAAAAGTTGTAAAACTTCTAAACGATCGGGAGTAAAAACACCAGTTGTGAGATTATTTTCTAAATAGAGAATCCCAGTAAGTTTTCCTTGATGAACAATTGGACTACATAATACTGACTTGGGTTTTTGGTTGACGATATAAGTATCCGCTATGAAGGTTCCCTCACAAGTTGCATCGCTTAATACAACATTTTCCTGAGTTCTGGCTACATAGTTAATCAAGGATATGGGTAGTTGCTGACTCTTTTCCACTGGTATTTTTTGCAGCACTTCTACACCGCTATCGACAGTTCCATAGGCTTCTATTAGTAGATTATCAGATTTTTGTAAAATGAAAATGCCACTTTGAGCACCCGCATTCTCGATCGCAATTTTCATCAATTTTGCCAACAGCTTACTCAGTACAATTTCACCAGAAAGAGCTTGAGATGCTTTGATCACAGTAGCTAAATCTAGAAATCCTGCACTCCCTCCACTCGTCGAGGTAGTGCTCATCGTGACCTGGCTACGTTGACTTTCTGGCTTGGCTATCCGGGAAAATATTTGAGGATATCTGGCTTCCAAGTCTTTGACGATAGCTTTAGCTCCCCAGCGACTATATCCGTAGTAAGCATCGGTTAAATAAATTCGAGCAATTTTATCTTTAGCGCGGGAAAAATAAAACTCTGCCGCCAGTTCGTTAGCTAATGCTTCTTCTTGAATATATCCCTGTTCTTTGGCTCCGGCTATAGCGCGATCGTAATAATCGCTGGCTTCTAAAGGTTGTCCCAAAATCCGCGCTTTTTCTGCTTCTACTAAGTCATACTTATGCTGGAAGTTGCACGGCGAATGGAACGCCCAAGTCTTCATTTTTTCTTGGTTTGCTGCTACTTCACTTAAATATTGTTCTTTCTGGCTTGGCTGTGCTTTTGGATACAGTGCTAGGAGGGCAAGAGAATGATAGAAGTTGTAGATGGCATTCTGGCTCAATCCCACGCCAGAGCTGGCATATTTTGATACTAAATTGGCGCTAGTTACTGTCCGGTCATAATCTTTAAATGAATAAAAGAGAATTGTTTGGGCTACATAGTAAAAAAACAGCAAAGTCTCATTATTGGACTCTCGGAAGATAGGCACCATTTCTTCTTCATTAAAATTCTCGCCAATCAACCGATATTTATCTGGGGCTTTGCCGATAAAATTCTTAACCAGTTGCTGGTAAATTTTTATCCCAAAAGTATCGTACTCTTGCTTGAATTTGATGGCAATAAAGACATATTTTGTCTGTTTGCGTTCAACTTTTTCCAGATATTCTCCGCTGAAAAAGAGTAGAAAGCAATAATTTACAGCACAATGACAAGCACATTCTAAATCTCCCACTTCAAAGCCACTGTGCATTCCAGCAATTAAAGAGTCTAAGCTATTTCTCTTAGGCTCTTTCCAGAATCTCACAGTAGCGTTAAACATTAAAGCTACTTTACACTTGAGTGAGTTAGCCTCAAATTTTTCCAACAAAACAACGGCCAATTTGCTAAATTGATATCCAGAATCTATATCCCCCATTGGCCCACATAGAAGAGACCCATAAAAAACGTAGGCGTAAGCGGATTCGGGCGAGTTTCCATACTTGACAGATAAATTTATCATCGTAAATACAATCAACGGCAGCATTGCTCCATTCGCAAGATAAGCTGCGATGACGATGCTCGTTAATATCCGCATGACCGCAAGTTTATCAATATCTGTCATTGGCTGCAAATCAACTAAATCTTCAATAATCAGTTTTTCAGGGGGTTTTTGTTCCAGGGAAATACCAAACATTTCCAGAACGCTAATTCCGGTATCTATGGCAGATTGCGCCCGGTTCTCAGCGATATCAAACTGAATTTTTAGTTCATATACCTTAATTTTTTCTATGATTGTTTTTGCTTGTTTGATGATGACAGCAGACAACTGTTGCGATCGCTCAAAGTTTGTGGTGATAAATTCGGCTTCTGCTAATTCTAAATAGAGGTTTAAAGTCAGCTCATATTGGCTCTCCCAGCAATCCTCCGCGAGAAGTCCCAAACCCACATTCAAATATTTGACAGCCGACTCATAAGCTGTTGCTGCTTTGGCTTTCTGTCCAGCGAGCAAATTGAGTTCTGCTAGTTGATATTTTTCACTTTCTAAAGTGAGTAAATCAGTACCATAATTTAGTTGATTAACCAGTATAAAAATATTTTCTTTTTGTTCTTCAGATGTTGTGGAATGCAGCAGTAGTTGACCGATTTTTAGGTGAGTTTCTTTTTTATGCTCATCGGGGATAAGAGAATAAGATGCCTGTTGCACTCGATCGTGCAAAAACTTATAAATGACATCAAACTGCTCGGTTGAATTTTCTGTAGATATTTCCGAGTCAAATAGCAGGGGAATTTTGTAGGAATTATTTAGTGGCAGAACGAAACCAGCTTGTAGCGCTTCCCATAAATCCCTTGCCGTCTCTGACTGAGATTTTTTATTAGCAATTGCCAAAACGTCTAAACTAAATTTATCTCCTATACAGGCAGCTAATTTTAATACATTCTGCGTCTGGGACGACAGCTTTTGAATTTGGCTGACCATCAATTCGACTACATTATCGCTGATATCAATGCCTTGAAGCTGTTGAATATCCCACTGCCAGCAAACTTGATTGAAATCAAAGGATAGAAGTTTGTCTTGATAAAGGGATTTGAGCAGTTGAGTTAAGAAGAAGGGATTCCCCTGGGTTTTCTGAAAAACTAACTCAGCCAGGGTCAACACTTGGGAAATTTGACTGCGAAGGGTTTCGCTCACTAATTGGTTGACATGAGATATATCCAAAGGCTGGAGGATAATATTATTTACTATCGCCTTGGTATTTTGAATTTGCTCTAAGGTATAAATTAAGGGATGAGTGGCACTGACTTCATTATCCCGATAAGCCCCAATTAATAGCAGATATTTACTATCTGGATCGGTCATAATTAGCTGGATAAGCTTAAGCGAAGCTGAATCTGCCCACTGCAAGTCATCCAAAAATATAACTAGGGGGTGTTCGGCTTTACTAAACACCTGTATAAATTTTTGAAACACTCGATTAAATCGGTTTTGGGATTCGGTCGGTCCCAAGGTCGGAACTGCAGGCTGTGGATCAATAATTTTTTCTACTTCGGGAATAACATCAATAATAATTTGCCCATTGGCACCAAGTGCTTCGAGAATTTTAGCTTTCCAAATTGCTATTTGAGCGGAATTTTCTGTTAACAGTTGCCGCATCAATCCTTGAAATGCTTGAATTAAAGAAGCATAAGGAATATTCCGCTTAAATTGGTCAAATTTACCAGAAAGAAAATACCCTCGTGCTCCGACTATAGGTTTATCAACTTCGTTAACCAAGGAAGATTTGCCGATACCTGAATAACCGGAAACTAGCACCATTTCCGTTGTCCCACCACTGACGCGAGCGAAGGCTTCTAGCAAACTAGCAACTTCTCTTTCCCGTCCATAGAGTTTTTGAGGAATCAGAAATTGGCTGTAGGAATCTAGTTGACCGATAATAAATTGGCAAATCTCTCGTGAAGAAAGCATCTGCTGGCAGGCTTCTAAGTCAACTTTTAGTCCAAAAGCGCTTTGATATCTATCTTCAGCGGTTTTAGATAATAATTTCATTACAATGTCAGAAACTGCATCCGGGATTTCGGGATTCAGCTTTTTAGGTGGTATTGGTGCTTTAGCTATATGGCAGTGAACGAATTCTAGAGGGTCTTTTGCGGAAAAAGTTAGCTTACCCGTCAGCATTTCATAAAATGTAACACCAAGGGAGTAAAAGTCGGTGCGGTAGTCCACTGATCGGTTCATTCTGCCGGTTTGTTCCGGCGACATATAAGCGAGAGTTCCTTCTAATAAGTTGGGATTGGTGACGGTTTGATTTTCTCGCTCTAAAAGAGAAGCTATGCTAAAATCAATGATTTTTACTTCCTTTGTCTCTGGGTTAATGAGGATATTTTGTGGCTTAATATCTTTATGGATCACATTACTATGATGGATCTCTCCCAGAGTGTTTGCTAACTGAATGCCGATTTTGAGAAATGCGTTTATAGCCAAGGGTTGATTGTTGAGAAAATCTTTCAAAGATTGACCGCTAAAATTTTCTAAAATCAGCGCTAAGCTGTTATGATAGTTTTCTAAGGCTATGGGCTTAACTATTCCTTCACTGTCTAAATTTTTGAGGATTTTATGTTCGTGTCTTAAACGGGAAATTTCTGCGATTGTCGGATGCTCAGCTTTGAATGTTTTGATAATTGCTGAGGTTCTATCAATGTCTTTTGTACCGCGATAAATAATAGTATTGACACTTTCGTAAATAGCTTCGCTTAGGTTGTAACCGAAAATAGTAATGCTCATGTGCGTAATTTCACTAATAAGAAATTGAAGAGCAGGCGGTATTTCAGTAGCTCTACTGATATTTATGACAGAACCGAATTAAAAAAGTTTCAATGCACTATAAATAAGTATAATCTAAGCTTTTTGAATAGGATTTAAATTTTAACAAATCTAAATATGCTTGTTTTGTACTTAATATGCCTGGGAAAATATTTAAAATTTCTTAAGTATTTAAGTAAAATCCTGAAAAATTAACCACAAAGTTGCTGAATATATCCGGTATCATAGTAGAGAATAGCTTGGACACAGAAGAGACGATTATTTTATCGGTTAAACTAATAAATAAAACAGCAGTTGATCCACGATGTGATCCAACCAATTATTGTCTTTCTCACAATCAGGTAGTCCTGGATAGTCAGGAATACGCAAATTTTAACAGGAAAAAGTGGCTGTACTTGCTTGAAAGTACGGATTTTTGTTACTATTGTTAAAACCCAACTAAATTCCCATGAAATCAACTACTAGGGCGCTGAAGGAATGGAATGTAGCAGTTAATGCTTTGGAACAAGGTCAAACGATGGTGCTGTTGCGGAAGGGGGGAATTCGCGAGCAAGCAGGACAGTTTAATGTCACTGACAAACAGGTTTTGCTGTATCCAACTTTTGAACACCAACAGCCGGATTTATTAAAGCCGGAGTTTGCACATCAAGTCAATACTGTTGAATCTGGTTGGCATCCAGAAGTTGTTAGAATTGGCAGTTGGGCGGAGATTACTGATGTTTTTTTGGTAGCTTGGGAATCGGCAATTACGGCGCTATTTTCGTACCATATTTGGAATGAAAGTTTTGTCAGCGATCGCCTGAAATGGAAACAAACTCAGCCAATTTATATTTTATTGCTGCGGGCTTATCGCCTTGCAGAAATCCGCGAAATTCCCTACATTCCTGAATACGGCGGTTGCCGTTCTTGGATCGATTTGGCCGATGCTATTTCGCTGGAGGGAAGCCAAGCTGTTTTGAGCGATCGCGAGTACATTGAACGCTCAAATGAAATCCGCAATCTGATAGCGAATCCTGCGAATGCTTCGGGTTCGCAGAGAGTGACAACGCTGACGGAAGGTAGTCAGGATTTTAGTCCTCATTAAGAGTTTTTAATGTGCTTTTCGAGAGGCGCGCTTCTACCAAACCCAGCCCAAAATCCGCAGCTAATGCCATTAAAGCGGCCGGAATTGCCCCAGCCAAAAGTAACTGATTGTTGACGGTAGCAACGCCCCGAAAAATAAACACCCCCAAGCCGCCGGCACCAATTGCAGCGGCGATTGTAGCGAGTCCGATCGCAATTACCGCAGCAACTCGCACGCCCGCCAGAATCACGCCCAGTGCCAGGGGAATTTCCACTTGCCATAACAGTTGCATATCAGTCATCCCCATGCCTCTTCCGGCTTCCGTAATCGCTGGATCGACGCCGACAATACCAGTATAAGTATTGCGGATAATTGGCAGTAAAGAATAGAGAGTGAGGGCGATAATTGCCGTGCGATCGCCTATTCCACCCACTACTGGTACCGGGATTAGCAAGCCAAACAAAGCTAAACTGGGAATTGTTTGCATAATATTAGCAAATCCCAAAATTGGCTTTTTCAATTTTGGTTTTCTCGTGGCTAAAATTCCCAGGGGCATCCCCACAATAATAGCGATAAAAATTGCTACAGTTACTAAATATAAGTGTTCAGTTGCGCGCTGAATTATCTCAGCACCATAGCGGTTGATAAAAATTATCATTGGGGAATTGGTTATTGCTGATTGCTGTCAATCGATTTTAGATTTTAGATTTACCCCACGGATCAATGCGGGGACTTGAGGATTTTAGATTCCAGATGCAAGGATTGATTCCACGGATAAATCACGGCGGATACCACCTTGGACATTCGCTTGTCAACCTTATAAATCATTTTCTATTTCAGGACTTGGTTCACCAGGATAGAAGCGAGAGTCCAGAATTTCTTCTAAGGTGTAAAGGCAGTTTTGAGGAAATGTTTTGAGAGGTAAATCGGTTTCTCCTACTGCCAAATCTCTACCGTTTTGATAAGCTTCTTGGAAAGCTTCTTGCAAGTAAGGTTTCAGACTTGGGTTATCTTGTATCAGTCTCTGAGTGTCCCGCCGCTGCACTCGAATTGTAGACAGCCAGCTACGACTCCGCTGCTGGGGCTGATATTGCCACTTCAGCAAATGTCCCAGCAAAATGCTCAAACGATTTCTAAGTTCTTGACGTTCCTGTTTGCCCAAAGATTCAATCTCCTCAATTAAATTTGGCAAGTCAAGTTGACTCCACTGACACTTGCGAAGTAACTTGGCTTGTTCTTGCGTCCAAGCATAGAAGTCTGTCTCGTAAAGACTGTGCATCGTTTGATTATCAGCTTAGTTACTAAAACTATATTATCAAATTTTTGCTAAATTAGTCAAATTTAGCTACTTGCAAACATTCAATAAATGCCCCAGCTTCTGGATGCTGAGATTTGATAAAATCATCAGGTGTTGCCAATTCAATCAACCGTCCATCTTGCATCAAACCAATTCTAGAAGCTAACAAAAAAGCTTCTTGAATGCCGTGAGTCACAAAAATCACAGTTTTGCCGAGTTGCTGCTGCAATTGACCGAATTCCCGCTGCAATTCCAGACGAGTAATGGGGTCTAAAGCACCAAACGGTTCGTCCATTAACAATATCGGAGGGTCAGCCGCCAGTGCTCTAGCGACGCCTACCCGCTGCCGCTGTCCGCCAGATAACTGATGGGGATAGCGTTTGGCGAAGTGCTGGGGGTCGAGGTTGACTAATTCTAACAGTTGGCGGACGCGAGATTGAATGCGATCGCCCTCCCAACCTTCCAATTTTGGCACTAAACCGACGTTTTGCTCCACGGTAAAATGGGGAAACAAACCAATTTCTTGAATTACATAACCAATTTTTCGGCGCAGTTGAATTGGGTTCCACTGAGTAGTTGGTTTTCCCATGACAAGAACTTCGCCACTGCTTGGCGTTAGTAAATTGTTAATCAATTTCATGGTGGTAGTTTTGCCACTCCCGCTGCGTCCCAGCAATACTAAAACTTCTCCTTGCAGCACTTTGAAATTGAGTTTGTCTACTAAATGCCTGCGGTTGAGGCGATATGTCACGTCGAGGCATTCGACAGCAACTTCATTATTGAGAGGCATAATTAGTTTCGGTGATTTTCGTTTTAATAAATCGTCAATTGGCTAGCGTCACGGGACAATCCAAAATCTAAAATCTAAAATCTAAAATCTAAAATCAACTTGATTTTGCCATTCTAGCAGTAAGGCTCGACATTGGAGGCAAGTTAATTTCTTGAGCAAGTCGCGAATTCCGTCTGGGGTTACAGGATATTCAGCACCGATAAGTTCGGGGTTTACTATTGCTGTAGGGTGCAATTCTGCAACAAAACCGTAGAGTTTTTGATTGGAGAATGAACTGTTTACTGCCCAGCCAATGGTGTTGATCGGTTCGATGCGGGCGATCGCACTTTCTGTCACACCTAATTCTTTCTTGATTATAGCTGGAACGGCTACTGCTGGCGTGGATTCGGCTGGTACGCGACCGCCGGGAAAATCCAAGGTTGCTTCTGCCACGCCGGGGCGATACATGGGTGAGGGAAACAGCAATTTGTCAGCTTGAATGGTCAAGATTACAACTGAATCTGCTCTTTCTACTCGCCAATATTCTACTGTTTTTCCTTCGGTTGTTTCGAGATGTTCCGCGATTAGTTTTACCCAATGAGAATTGATTTCTACAAAGCGGTCTAGAGTTTTCCACTGGGATTTTGCAGTTTGGTTCATGTCGGAATTTTTGAAATATATTAGATATTTTTTGCTATGGTAGCCGATTGTTAGCGAGCGCAACAATAGCCGATCGACCTTTTCAGCTTTGAACCAGTTTTTTCCTCTCGATTGTAAATTTTTGCTACAACCTTACACATTCGCCTAGATAATTCGGTAACATAGACTACATAATCAAAAAAGTTTATCTGCGCCTTCGCTCTGGGTTGTTTCAACCGCGCCCTGGTGCAGACTCTTAGCTAGACAGGAGTAGTTATGCAACTGCAAACAGATATTCGTACTTGGCAATCCCAACCAACGCCCGGAAGCTTCAGTGTCCGCGACTGGGAAAAATTTGGCTGCGCCGTACCTGCACCAAAATTGGCTCCTTCTATGTGGGTTAAATTGTTCTATCCGCCAACAGCATTCAGCTTTGACGAAGCGTGGCTGTTGTGTGAATGTTCGGAAGAACAGTGGCTAGCTTGGATTCCTGATTATGGCGAAATTTTACTGAGTACACATGAATTTTGCGCTACTAAATCGTGAATTACGCAGACCAACTTTGATAAACCAGGTGTTAAAATCCATATCCATCGGGCTGCACGGGATTTTTTGGAAAAAATCTGGTTTCTGCGTAATTATGTCGTTTGTAGTGAGGAATGCAAGTCCTTAAACTTTGATAAGGACTTGCATTCCTCACTACAAACCTCTTCTATGATGTCGTTTCAGCCGATATCATAGAAGTCCTAATAGATATTAATTGAAATTTCGCCAACAAAAAGAGCAATAGGTTTTCTATTGCTCTTTTTGTTCAAAAACACTCTCTAGTTTTTATCTTTAAGATAGTGGAAGTTATATCAACTGGCCTCGATTGACCCCAATATCGCTGCGGTGACGGGTTTACTGTATCGATGCTTGCATTGGAGATATTGGTGAACCCGCCCTTACAGCAATTACGGTCAATTTAGCCCCCGTGATATTGCTGGCTTATTTGCAAACTGCACGGTTATTTGCGTTTCTGACAATCGTGCCTACTCTACCATTAATCTGAATCGGGTTCTTAGTGCTGGCTCGAATCAAGAGTGGTTGTTTCGCCAGACATTCTCTGATTGATGCTGCCCAGGCGGTGAGAGCTCCGGTGTATTCTGTACGACCCGCTGGGGCGCGAAACTGATCGGTAATTAGGAAATCCGAGGTGATGCTAGTGTCAGTACCAACATTGGTAATAATTGGAAAGTCAAAGGCTTTGGGCAAGGTTCTGTCCTGGATTCTGCCCGGTAGCAACTGGTATCTCTTCGAGCCACCCTTGTAGTCAATACCTGCTTCAGGGCTTGTGGGAGGGCTTGTTTGAGCCAAGGCGGAAACAGGCAAGCTTGCTACCAAAACGGTGCAGACACTCCAAAATAATTTCGATTTCATCTGATTCATCTCCTCAACTTTATGACGATTAGCACTAATTTAGGTAGGCTCAAAAGACACTAGCTTTTATTGAGAAAGCGCCTGATGATATTGAGCTTTTGAGTTTGAGTTCAACTTACCTAATGTATTACCAAACACCTTCAAAAATGTTAAAACTGGTTGGCATGACAAACTGTAGAAAAGTTTCAGTTGAGTTAGATATTTACACATCTGAAGTTGTTACAGCATTGGGGAGTCGGTTTTACCAGAATGAGTCATTTTCGATCGATGTCATTGGAACTTTATCAAATTTTGTCTCAGATATCAAGTTTGGCCGATCGCCTATTACGTTTTAACACTGGTTTGCGGCTCGATCGAGCTTTGACTGTTGCGGGGTATACCAAAGCCAGAAAGATGCTAGAGTGCATCGATGGCCGTTTGAGTATTTTCAGGCGACAATAGACAGAGAAGGGGCTTGAAAATAGGTGATTTTAGTGGAAGATAGTAAATTTATCGACGTATCGGGCATTATGGGTGTTCCCGCGGCTCCGGCGGGTTACAAATCGGGCTTTGTGGGTATTGTCGGACGCCCGAATGTCGGAAAATCAACGCTGATGAATCAGTTGGTGGGGCAGAAAATTGCTATTACTTCGCCGGTGTCTCAGACGACGCGTAACAGGCTGCGAGGCATCCTAACGACACCGGAAGCACAAATTATTTTTGTAGATACTCCCGGAATTCACAAGCCGCACCACGAATTGGGCAAAGTTTTGGTGCAGAATGCCCGCACCGCGATTCAGTCGGTGGATGTGGTGCTGTTTGTGGTGGATGGTTCGGTGGAATCGGGAGGGGGCGATCGATATATTGTCGAAATTCTCAGCAATATCGGCATTCCAGTGATTTTGGGGATGAATAAGTTGGACGAACAACCGTCGGATTGCGTGTTGATCGATCGAACTTACGAGCAAATTGTCAATCCTGAGTGGCCTGTAGTGAAATTTTCGGCTCTCACGGGCGAGGGTGTCGAGTCGCTGCAACAATTGTTAATCGAACATTTGGAGGTTGGGCCTTATTACTATCCGCCCGATTTGGTAACTGACCAGCCGGAACGCTTTATTATGGGCGAATTGATTCGGGAACAGATTTTGCTGCTGACGCGGGAAGAAGTGCCGCATTCCGTAGCAATCGCGATCGACATTGTTCAAGAAGAAGCAAAAATTACTCGCATTCTAGCGACAATTCACGTCGAACGGGATTCCCAAAAAGGTATTTTAATCGGTAAAAGCGGCAGTATGCTCAAGTCGATCGGCAGTGCGGCCCGGGAACAGATTCAAAAGTTAATTGAAGGCAAAGTATATTTGGAGTTATTTGTCAAGGTGCAGCCGAAATGGCGGCAGTCCCGCACCCGTTTGGCGGAATTGGGCTATCGCGTTGAAGAGTAAAGCGAACTGATGGAGCAAATAAGGGCGATCGTTGAGAGATTTTACAACTGAACTTCCCCTCGTAGGCCGAAGTTCAGTTTAAATCATTGTCCTAAAAAATCCGCCCGCAACAGTCAACTGTCAACAGTCAACTGTCAACAGTCAACTCTTTAAGGACGTTCGGCAAATTTTTGAACAGCTTTTGGTGCAAAAGCAGCAACTAAAAAAGAAGTTGTAATGTATTTGCCATCAGCATTCTTGCTAGTTATTGTGATTGCGCCAAACCCAATTGCTGCAATCAGTGCAATAAAACTCATCGCTCGCATTGCCGAGTAGTGTCCATTATTTTCCTGCAAAAATTCAGCCAGCTCTTGTCCGTTTTCTGCCGAATTTGCTGTAGCTTCAAGGATAGCAGAATGTGTCATTTGATTAACCTCATAAATGATTAAAGCTTAACTAACAGGACTTACGCAATAACTGAGAAACTACACTACCTGTAGTTGTAAGGTGCGCGTTTCACACCCTACAATTAGAGTCGGCACGTAAGTCCTATACAAGTGAGATAGACCGTTGTTTAGTGCGGTAACTTGCTCAAAGCGTGCCAAGTTCTCGGCCCGACAATTCCATCGGCTGGTAAACCCTTAATCGTTTGGAACTGGATCGCCGCTACTTTGGTCATAACCCCGAAGTATCCGTCAACAAAACCGAAATAGTATCCATTCAATTTCAAGACATTCTGAACAATTTTGACAGCATTACCTGAACTACCATTCATGAGAGTCGGCATATTCACAGGTGCACCAGAGTATAGTGCTTGCCAGGTTAGAGGACTGACAATCCCATCTTCAGGTAAAAAGACGCGGTGTTGATAGTCTTTGACGGCGTCTTCAACATAGGTGTCGAAAATACCATCGATCGAAAAACCGTAATAATATCCCCAATGATATAAAAGCTGTTGCAGTTCCTTGACGGCTTGACCTGTAGAACCCCGCTTTAAAGTGGGTTTCATCAGTTCAGAGGCTTGAGCAACTGCAAGAGTTGATTGAGAAGTAGTATCGGCGACGAGAGCCATAGCTTGATTATTGAGAGTTTTTTCTTCTGTAAACATGATGGGAATCCTCTGTGCATTCGAGTGTTTTCATTTGATATTTCAGGTATAACTGCTGTTTTTGATGGCTTCACAGTCGCTTTTTATAGTGACACTTGTGTAAGTTCACACATTGGAGTGTCACTCATTTGAGTTATATCGTTTCCGCTTACAGTCGATCGGCAGTGCGACGCGAGAACAGATTCAAAAGTTAATTGAAGGTAAAGTATATTTGGAGTTATTTGTCAAAGTGCAGCCGAAGTGGTGGCAGTCCCGCACCCGTTTAGCCGAATTGGGCGATCGCGTTGAAGAGTGAAACTTTGGCAGTTGGCAGTTGGGGTTCTTCTGTTCTATGAATCAAGAATCGAGCACGACTTTCGCTCATAGAGAGTTTCATCGGGCTCGGAGAGTCGCTACAAACCCCCGCTTAACAACTAGAACGCCATTCCAATAACAGTACAGTAAACTGAGAGCAGCCCCATTCGCCCCAGTTGACCTATGCCACGTTGGTTCAATACTGCTGGCCCGTGCCGCGATGACATTCACTATCTGCTTCCTGCCACCCGTCGCCTCCCGAATTTAGAGCGACTGATTGCTCAGCAAAGCTATTTCGTCATCCATGCACCCCGGCAAGTGGGGAAAACCACCGCTATGCTGGCGTTAGCCAAACAACTCACCGAAAGCGGACAATATACAGCCGTGATGCTGTCGGTAGAAGTCGGCGCACCCTTCAGTCAAGACATCGCAGGTGCAGAGGATGCCATTCTCGGTGCTTGGCGACGGGCGATTTCGATTCGACTTCCCCCAGAATTGCAGCCGCCTGCTTGGCCCTCGTCGGAACCGGGACAGCAAATCGGCGATGTACTCAGCCTGTGGACACAATCTTCTCCTCGTCCTTTGGTGGTTTTCATCGATGAAATTGACGCACTACAAGACCAAGCGTTGATTTCTATTCTGCGACAACTGCGCGATGGTTATCCCAATCGCCCGAAAGCGTTTCCGCAATCGGTGGGTTTAATTGGTTTGCGGGATGTTCGCGATTACAAAGTGGCTGCGGGGGGAAGCGATCGACTCCATACATCCAGTCCGTTTAATATTAAAGTGCGATCGATTACTCTCAGAGATTTTAATGCCTCAGAAGTCGCGGAACTCTACGCGCAACATACCCAAGATACCGGACAAGTTTTTACACCTGAAGCAGCAGCTTTAGCGTTTGAACTCACTCAGGGACAACCTTGGTTAGTGAATGCTTTAGCTAAAGAAATTGTAGAAGAATTAGTAACAGATGAATCTATAGAAATTACACCAGAACATATTTTGTCAGCTAAAGAAATTTTAATACAACGGCAAGATACGCATTTGGATAGCTTGGCAGAACGCCTCAGAGAAAACCGAGTCAAAGCCATTATCGAGCCGATGTTGGCGGGTTTGGAACTGGGCAATATCCCCAATGATGATATTCAGTTTTTAATCGATTTGGGTTTGTGTAAGATGGATGTTCAGGGTGGATTGACGATCGCCAATCCAATTTATCGAGAAGTGTTGCCCCGCGTGCTCACCGTAACGCCAATGGCTTCTCTGCCACAAATTGCACCGAGTTGGTTGACTCCTGAAGGCAAATTAGACACGCAAGCGTTACTCAAAACTTTTCTGGAATTTTGGCTACAGCATGGCGAACCGTTACTCAAAAGTGCATCTTATCCCGAAATTGCCCCTCATTTAGTGTTGATGGCGTTTCTGCATCGGGTGATTAATGGTGGGGGAACATTGGAGAGAGAATATGCGATCGGACGCGACAGAATGGATTTATGTTTGCGTTATGGTGAGATAACATTGGGAATTGAACTGAAGGTTTGGCGAACTCGGAAAGTCGATCCGTTGAGTAAAGGGTTGGAACAGTTAGATGGATATTTGGCTCGATTGGGAGAAGATGAAGGGTGGTTGGTGATATTCGATCGTCGCGAGAATGCGCTGGAATTAGAAGAACGATTGAATACTGAAATTCATCTGACACCAATGGGGCGAACGGTTACAGTTATTCGTGCGTGAAGAAGTTGTGATGAATGTCTCGATTCTGGCGATCGCCGAGGGTGTGCGATCGACTCTAATCTAAAATATAATTAAGAAGCGGTTGACACACACGATCGAGCTGCGGTATTACTCGATTATATCCAGTATTGTACCGCAACTGCAATACAATTATTCGATCGCGCACCCATGTAACAAGCTAGTATATCTAATCTTTTCGCCAAACCTCAAACGAGGAGATTCTCAAAAATTCCAACTATGAACTACCGAAACCACATCACGATCGAAGCAAATAAACGCGGTGGTAAGCCTTGTGTACGCGGCTTGCGAATTACAGTTTATGAAGTGCTTGAGTACCTGGCTTCCGAGATGACCGAAGCAGAAATTCTTGACGATTTTCCCGATTTGACGCGAGAAGATTTAAAAGCCTGCATTGCTTATGCTGCTGACCGCGAGCGTCGGTTTATGACGGCGACATTATCGGCATGAAATTACTTTTTGATGAAAACTTGTCGCCCAAGTTGCCGAAACGTTTGAGCGATATTTTCCCAAATTCGCTTCACGTTCGAGATGTGGGAATGAAAGCAAAGATCGACCCAATAGTTTGGGATAAAGATAGCTTTTTTAATTAGGACGGCTTAAGTGATTGAGTCGAATCGTGTGGCGAATTCGATCGAGGAAAGGAGATTCTGATGGGGAGTAAGAAGGAGTTGACATACATCGTCAATCTGCGGTATTATACGGCTATACTCAGTATTGTACCGCAACTGCGATATAATTATAAGTTATGCTGCTCAATCACTGAGCTATGCCGTACCAAAATTACTGCTGCCCGGAAAATCATAATGAGCCAATTTCTACGCATTTGGGAATAAAAGCATCTGCTCTATTGTCAGAGTAGTCGGGGTTTAGTCTTGCACGTCAAGAGTTTTGTATATGAGCATACAATTTGTCCAAAGCCTAAAGGGACGGATAGAGTCTGAGATTGAGATATTAGAGAGAAATATAAAAGGTCAGAAGAGTGTTAATTTTCTTATTAAAACTCGCTGCTCGATAAACTCGCTTAAAAGCATTTCGGTGCGTCTAGCAAGAATGAAAGCACTGCTCGAAATACAAGATTATAATTTGGTTTTTATTGGGAAAATAGGCGTTGGTAAAACTACAGCTATATGTCATCTATTTAATCTGTTTCACAAAGAAGAAAAAACTGTTGGTAAAACCGGAAAGACTGTCAATAAGATTAGTGAACTGCTATCTACGGGATCAGGGAGGACAACTATTTGTGAAGTTGTCATACAGCCCTCAATGTCCAAGAGAAGCTTCCTTGAGATAGAGCCATACAGTGATGATGAAGTTAAAAAATTTATCCGAGAAGTCTGTATCTACTTCTGGAATAAGGAACATGATCAAAATTCAGAAGTAACTGGCCTACCACCTGCTGAACTGCTAAGAGCCATTAGAAATATCACTGATCTTCGAGACTCTCAGATTAGACCTCTTGCAAAATAATTTTATGCTATAATCAAGGGTTTGGCTTAAGTGGAGCAGATTGCAGGTTATAGCTA
>NZ_JAUBVE010000040.1:0-56815 GCF_036705715.1 Microcoleus sp. AT3-D2
TTTCGACAACTGGTTCGGATTCTGGTTGAGAATAGTCGATCGACTCTACTGTTTCTGAAACTTCTAGATTTTCGACAATCGGTTCTGGTTCATGATGCTCGATCGACTCTACTGTTTCTGAAACTTCTAGATTTTCGACAATCGGTTCTGGTTCATGATGCTCGATCAACTCTTGTCTTTCGACAACTGGTTCGGATTCTGGTTGAGAATAGTCGATCGACTCTACTGTTTCTGAAACTTCTAGATTTTCGACAATCGGTTCTGGTTCATGATGCTCGATCAACTCTTGTCTTTCGATAACTGGTTCGGATTCTGGTTGAGAATAGTCGATCGACTCTACGGTTTCT
Source organism: Microcoleus sp. AT3-D2 (assembly GCF_036705715.1). Taxonomy (NCBI): domain Bacteria; kingdom Bacillati; phylum Cyanobacteriota; class Cyanophyceae; order Oscillatoriales; family Microcoleaceae; genus Microcoleus; species Microcoleus sp. AT3-D2. The sequence continues at coordinate 348 of NZ_JAUBVE010000040.1, forward strand.
GAAACTTCTAGATTTTCGAGAACTGGTGCTGGTGGAGAAGGTTCTGGGAGTCTCTCACTTTTATAAAAAACATTTTTTACAAAAGTGAGCATCCTGCTTGCTTGTTTAGATATCTGTAGCGAGTAAGATCCTCGGGTTTCTGTGACACCCAAACTGAGATGCTTCGCTTCACTCAAATCTACGGTTTCTGCAACTGGTTCTGATTCTGGTTGAGGATGTTCTATCGGCTCTACGGTTTCTGCAACTGCTTCTAATTCTGGTTGAGGATGTTCAATCAACTCTGCGGTTTCTGCAACTGATTCTAATTCTGGTGGAGAAAGTTCTATCGGCTCTACGGTTTCTGCAACCGGTTCCGATGCGGAATGAGAATCATAAACCAACTCTTCAGTTTCTGCAACTGGTTCCGATGCTGAATGAGAATCATAGAGAGACTCTGGTTTATTTGAAACGGGCAGATTGTCCGGGATGATCGTCGGTTGTGATTCCGATTGATGAGAATCCGTGATCGAATCTTGAATTTCTGTGGCTTCTTGGAGATTTCGATCGACCTCCGGTTCGCTGTGAACCAGATTTTCTGCCGGTTTCTTTTCAGCCGCTGTCAGCCTTAAAAACACATCTTCCAGAGTAGCGCGAGAGCGACGCATTTCGCAGAGTCCGAATCCAGAGGCGAGGATAGCTGTAGCAATTTCTCGTCCGGGTTCTCTTTCCGGTTCGCACAAAGCCCGCAGGCGGTAGCGATTCACTAAAAATTGATTGCTGGGAATCAATTCGACCGATCGAACTCCCGGCAAATTTTCCAAAGAAGGCAACAGCAGACTGTTTACCAAATCTGCCTCGCCTTCGACTTCGAGTTCGTAGCCCTCTCCCACCGCCAACTCTCCCATCAAATTTTCGGGACTACCTGCAGCGACGATTTTTCCGCGATTGATGATGGTGACGCGGTTACAAGTCATGCTGACTTCCGGCAGAATGTGCGTGGAAAGGATGATTGTGTGCTGGCCGCCAAGACTTTTGATTAAATTGCGGACTTCGATGATTTGTCGGGGGTCGAGGCCGACAGTTGGTTCGTCTAGGATAATCACTGGGGGGTCGTGGACGATCGCCTGCGCGATACCGACGCGCTGCCGAAATCCTTTAGAAAGCTTGCGAATTAAAACTTTGCGTTTATCAACCAGGCCGCAGCGTTCGATCGCGGAGGTAACTCGTCGCGCGCGATCGCCCGCAGGTACTTGCTTGATCCGGGCGACAAAAAACAGAAACCCTTCCACAGTCATTTCTGGATACAGTGGCGGGTTTTCCGGCAGATAGCCGATGCGCTGTCTGACGGCCATCGAGTTTTCGTGAACATCCATGCCGGCGATGCGGGCCGTACCGCTGGATGCCGGCAAATATCCCGACAAAATCCGCATGGTTGTGGTTTTGCCAGCGCCGTTTGGTCCCAAAAAACCGAGAATTTCTCCTGATTCGACCGAAAAAGACACGTCCGCGATCGCTGCGGTCGAACCGTAAGTTTTGCTTAAGTGTTCTACTTCAATCATTTGTCAGAAGTCACGCGATTTTAGATTTTAGATTTTAGATTTACTTTGCCAACCACAGGCGGGACGCCTGTTCCACGAAGGGGAGAGTCCCGCCCGATCGGCGGGTCGATCGAAATTTATGGCGAAATTTTTAATTTGATTTTGTCTTCCAGTGTAGTCTGGCAAGAACCAAATCTATCATAAGGGTCGATCGGACTTTGAAGCAAAATGCTAGGTAGTAGGGTGCCGAACCCGGAAATGATTAGCCCCTGTACATCGAATCGCTACCAACTGACGCACCCTACCAGAGTCCGTGCCTAACCGAACCCTCAAGTAGCTGGCTTCGCTACAGAGGCGGGGCTGTTTCTAAGTTGAGTAGCGCTTACGCGCCCCTCCGCGTAACGCGCCTTCGCGGTTCGTTCAAAAAAATCTCAACTCCTTTTCCAAATCTTGATTTCCCCCAACCAACCCGCACTAACAATAGTCTTGCCATCGGCGCTAATCGCCACAGCACTAACGTAGCCAGCATGACCGCTCAAATTACCTCTCAATTCGCCCGATCGCACATCCCAAAGTCTCACACTCTTATCCCAACTGCCAGTAACCAGCGTAGTGCCATCCCGACTGAAAGCCACCGACCAAACTCCGTCAGTATGCCCGCTTAAACGCCGAATTAACTGCCCGTTTGTGGCATTCCACAAACCGATTGTACCGTTGCTATTTCCCGCAGCTAAACTCTTGCCGTCGGGAGTAAAAGCTAGCGACAAAACAGCCAAGTTTTTGCCGCTAATGGTGCGAATTTCTTGACCCGTAGCTAAATTCCAGAACTTAATAGAACCGTCTTTGCTGCCGCTAGCTAAAGTTTTGCTATCTGGACTGATGGCAACTGCATTCACCAACCCAGAATGCCCGGTCAAAGTCCGCAGCAATTCCCCCGTTTTCGGGTTCCAAATCTTAATCGTTTTGTCCCAACTACCGCTGGCTACAAATTGACCATCAGGACTAACGGCAACGCTCGAAACTGCATTGGAATGCCCGCTAAAAGTGCGTACAACCGCGCCAGTTTCTAAATTCCAAATCTTCACCGTTTTGTCGTCGCTGCCGCTAGCTAACACCTTGCCATCCGCACTCGCAGCCAGTGCGTTTACGGCTTCCGTGTGACCTTGCAGGGTAGTTTTTAATTGCCCGCTGGGAAAATTCCAAACTGAGATAGTGCCGTTGCTATTTCCTGTGGTAAAATAAGCTGAAGCTAGGGCAAGGGAACTGACAACTTCGGAAGGCCCTTTGAGGGTATTGGTGGCAGCAAAGGCGATCGCACTTGCGGGCGTGCGGGGCGCATTATTCGCAGGAGTTTTCGGGTTTCCGGCCGTAGGAGATTGGGGAACTACTGGCAGGGAAATAGTCGATCGCCATTTCATGAAAGTATTGATTTCTATTCCCGCCGCCACGATTTTATCGGAATTTTCCTCTAACCTGACAATGCCGTTAATTGCGACAAGTCGCCCCGCGTCATCGAGCACCGGCCCGCCGCTCATGCCCGCTCTCACTAAGTTATTGTATACCAAAGTATAACCGTTCCAGGGAGTTTGGCGGCCGGTAAGCTGACCTTCCGTAGCGATGAAAATCGGCTGTCTCAGAGAACCGCCGGATCTCGGCCAGCCAGCCACATAAGCCTTGTTTCCCTTAGTTGCTGCGGAATTGGCTAATTGAGCCAGGGGGTAGCTTTGAGTGCTGCTGAACGGCACGATCGCCAAATCCGCACCGGGCATTCGCCGCACGAGGCTGTATGATACAGAGTGAGCTTTGCCGTCAGGAGTTACAACCTCGTAATCGCCGGCTTTATCGACAACGTGCCAGTTTGTGAGAATATAGTATGTGCTGCCTTGTTTCTCTAAAATTACTCCTGAACCGCCTTTTGGCCCCTGGATGCGAACAGTAATTTGTTGGGCAACGGTTTTAACTTTGTCGGCGGTTAATGCGAGGGCGATTTGAGGTGATGTCAGTGGAATAAGGGCGATCGAACTCAGGGCGATCGTAGCACTCAAAATAGCCGGAATTGTTCTGCTGTAATTCATTTTTGTGTCAATTTAACATACCCACATATCCACTGACGCATAACTTTTCCGGTTTGTGGCATATTTACAACGCCAAAACGCCTGCGCGATCGAACTTTCGACATTCGCACAAGCCTCAAAATATTTTACACAGCCCTCTGGCTAGCAGAAAAATTTAGAATCGGGAACCGCACCTAGCCTCAACAATCGCAACTGGCTGATCTCTATTTTTTTCTCGGCAAATCAGAATTTGAGCCAAACGCTGCTCGGAATAAAACCCATTAGCCATCCAGCCGATAGGTGCGCCCGCGATCGCGCCGACTGCTAAACCAGTGATGAGGCTCCAAATAAGATGCTTTCTGGCGATCGGGTTTTGTTGCATAAAAAATTATCCTAAAGACTTACCCTTAGCAAAAGTAGCACAAATAAAAGTTAGTTTCTTCCCCCTATGTACTTATTTCCTAAGAAGTAATCCATACTAAGTAGGGTGCGCATTGCGCACCTTACCCATCACTACCCATAACTAAGTATGGTGCGGAAATTTATGCTAAATCAAACAGCAAAAATTCAGCATCTTCCGTAGCTTCAATCGCCACCTCAGCCTCCCCGCTAACCGCCGCAGCGTCGCCATTTTTCAAGGTCAAACCGTTCAGCAAAACCGAGCCGCGAGCCACTTGCACCCAAGCATGGCGATTCGGCTGCAAAGCATGAGAAACCCGCGAGTCTTTATCCAAAACAGCCGCATACAAATCAACATCTTGATGCACTTTCACAGCACCATCTCTCGCATCTCGTGCAGCCACTAAACGCAGTTTTCCGTGCCTTTCTGTTAGGGGAAATTCGCGCTGCTCGTAACTCGGCTGCAAGCCTTTTGTATCAGGTAACAGCCAGATTTGCAACAAATGAACTGGGTCTGTTTGCGAGCTATTGAACTCGCTGTGCTGGATACCCGTACCTGCACTCATCCGCTGCACTTCACCGGGTTTAATCACTGCACCAGTACCCAAACTATCCTTGTGTTCTAATGCTCCTTCTAATACATAAGTAATGATTTCCATGTCGCTGTGTCCGTGAGTGCCGAAACCTTTACCGGCGCTAACGAAATCCTCATTAATTACCCGCAAAGAGCGAAAATTCATAAAATTTGGATCGTAATAGCCGGCAAAAGAAAATGTGTGGTAACTGTCCAGCCAACCGTGATTTGCGTGTCCTCTTGCTTCACTTTTTCTGACGGTAATCATTTTCTGAATCCTCAGTGAAATTTATCGGGTGTTTCTTTGATGTTTTTATTTTAAACTGAGTCAAGCTATTATGGATAGTACGCACTTAAAAGTGCGGTACTTACCAAAAAGATACTATGCAAGTCCAAGAAGTAAAAGTCGATCGAGCAAATTGCCCGGTAGAACGCACTCTAGAGGTGATTGGCGGGCGCTGGAAAGTCTTGATTCTGCGGGAGTTGTTTCCAGGAGTGAAGCGCTTTAACGAGCTGCAACGAGCTGTCAACGGCATTACTCAGAAGATGCTGACGCAGCAACTGCGGGAAATGGAATCAGACGAGATTGTGCACCGAGAAATTTACCTGCAAGTGCCGCCAAAAGTTGAATATTCGCTAACGCCTTTGGGCGAAAGTCTCAAACCGATTATTAATGCCATGCACGAATGGGGAATTCAGCATATTAGCGAAGATCGAGAATGAGCGGTTTCTAGATGTTTTTTTTCCCTCTTCCGACAGATTTCAAATTTTCAACCTAGTTCAACAATAATAATATGAACAACATAGAGCGTCTCGCCACCCTCAACCGCATCCGCAAACTCAGCCGCCTGATGGATACCGCCATTGGCATCCCCGGCACTAAATTTCGCATTGGTTTAGACCCCATTATCGGTTTAGTTCCGGGTGCTGGGGATATCGTAGATACCGCGTTTTCCGCCTACCTAATTTATTTAGCAACTCGATTCAACATCCCCCAAAAAACTCTAGGCAAAATGGTTTACAACATCGGTCTAGAAGCCGTGGTTGGTTCAGTACCTTTAGTGGGAGATATCTTCGATGCTTTTTATAAATCAAACATGAGAAATCTGGCGCTTTTAGAAGCACACCTCGAAGAAGTTGAACCCGAACTAGCCGCAGTTGCAGAACCTATTCCTCAACCTATTAAAATGTAGGGCTGGTGTCACAAACAATAATTGTAAATAACCAACAATCTCTCAAACCTGCCCCCATCAAACGAAAAATCACAATGTATATTTTCCGCATTCGATCCAAATTTAATGTTGATGCGGGTTGTCTATTCTGGGGGGCGGGTTGATCGAGATTGTTGGTACTCGTCAGATATTATTCGTAAAACCAACGCTTACGAAATAATTACTGATGTCGTTTAACCGCTTCCACCAAAGCAATAACATCCGCTTCCAAAGTATTAAAAGCCGTTACCAGTCTAACAGTACATTCATCCCAGCGATAAAACAGAAAACCCTCCGCTAAAACCGCTGTAATTACCGATTCGGGAAGTTGAATAAAAATCTCGTTAACTTCAACCCGATGGCAAAACTTTGCTCCCTCAACTCCCGCCAAACCTTGGGCTAATTTGGCGGCCATATTATTTGCATGAGCCGCATTCTTTAGCCACAAATCATCCGTTATATACGCTTCTAACTGCGCCGACAAAAATCGCATTTTCGAGAATAGATGCCCGCTGCGCTTGCGGTAAAAAGGGAAAGTCTTTGCTAATTCTGGATTAAAAAAAACCACAGCTTCCGCAGCCATCGCGCCGTTTTTTGTCGCTCCAAAGGATAGAATATCCACACCGGCGCGCCAAGTGACATCCGCGGGAGAACAGCCCAAACTAACAACAGCATTGGCAAAGCGGGCTCCATCCATGTGTAGGTTCAAATTGTGGCGGCGAACCACTTCCGAAATATGGGAAATTTCGGCTGGATTGTAGACTGTGCCGGCTTCCGTTGCTTGAGTGATGCTGACGGCTGCGGGCTGTACGTGATGGACGACACCTGCACCAGCGCGATCGAGTATTTTTCCTAAAGTCTCTGCCTCTATTTTACCATGATTTCCTGTTACTGTCACTAACTTTGCACCGCCTGTAAAAAACTCCGGTGCGCCGCATTCATCTACATTAATATGAGATTCCCCGTGACAGTAAACAGCCCCGTAAGGAGGAGTAACAACCGCCAGGGCCAGAGCATTAGCAGCCGAACCAGTTGCTACCGGAAAAACAGTCACCGATGTCTCGAACAAATCTGAAAATTTAACTTGCAAACGCTGTGTATATTCATCATCTCCGTAAGACATTACAGCACCGCAATTAGCCGCTGCAATCGCCGCCATAATCTCCGGCGAAACCCCGGTTGCATTGTCGCTACAAAAATTCATTAGAATAATTGGTAAATAGAATCTATAATATAACTCAACGCTCAACAGTCAACACTCAAGCATTAAACCAAGAGGAAGAATTATGGCAGAATACCGCCAAATAGAATACCGCATCGGCAAAGACGGCAAAATTACCGAAACCGTCCTCAACGCCACCGGTTCGAGTTGCACCGAAACCACCGCGGGAATTGAAAAAGCTCTCGGAAAAGTAGAATCTCAAGACTTGTTGCCAGAATACTACCAAGGCGAAGAAAATTTGGTCGTTGAACAAACGCAGACTTTAAAACAAGTTTAGAAGAGTTAAAGATGTTTGAGATCCTCGGTGCAACACTTGATGTAACAACAGTGCCTGCCTTCAGCTTCGCGCTGGCTGTCGGGGGCATTTTTCTAATTTTAGTCTACCTTTATGCTGCATCTGAGGCGGGAGATGCGATCGAGTTTAAGTACGATAAAATTCTGCGGGAACGCATGAATCAGCTAGACATTCTCGATTGGCAAGACTTAGGCGAAAAAGCAGGCTTAAGTCGCTTTGCGGTGCGCTTAGTGCGGCAGGGAGACGTGGGAAAACTCACGCTAGACCAACTGAGGCGGCTGGCAACAGTGCTGAATTTGAATTTTCAAGAGTTCGATCGCACTTTGCTCGCGCTGCCAATATCGGCTACAATCACAACTAATCCCAGCGAAATAGAAGAATTGAGGCAGCAGTGTTTCCGGCTGCGGGAAGAACTGCAGCAGCAAAAAGCTCAACTAACTGCCGATTTCCGCCGCGCTACCTTTGAACAGTTACAAACTTTGTTAACAAACTATCCCGCCGCCCGCAAAATGGCAGAAGCCAAGCCGGATATGCCCGCCAAAAATCTCTCAGCTTTGTTTACTCCCTTAGAAAATCTCTTATCAAGCTGGGATTTTCAAACAATCGGTTCTGCGTGGGAACAAACTGCTTACAATCCGCAGTTGCACCAGCCGGATGTTGAGGATATAACCGAAGGAGAATTAGTTTATATTCGATTTGTAGGCTATCGGGAGGGAGAGCGAATTCTTACTCCGGCTAAAGTTAGTCGCACCCTGCCAGCGGGAATGAAAAATTAATTTTTAAATTTTAAATCAACATGACTACAGTTGCCATTGACTTCGGCACCAGCAATACGGTTGTCTGCATTCTTAACCCGGATACGCAAACACCAGAAACTTTGAGATTGGGGGAGATGTCCCGCATTTTTAAAACGAAGAATTTGAGCGGAGATGTTCGAGAAATATCTGTAGTGCCGACTTTAGTGTTTGTGAAGAATGCCGGAGAGTTGGTGTTGGGAGAAAAAGTGCGATCGCAGCGTTTGGGACAATCCCAGCCAGAGCGCTTTTTCAAAGCTTTTAAACGCACTTTAGCCGCCGACTTTCAGCCGCCACCCCGCAATCTCGACGGCGAAACCTACACAGCCGAATCAGTAGCCGAACAGTTTATTAAGACTATTTGGAAACAATTATATTTACAAAATATACACCCAGAAAAAGTAATTTTTACAGTACCCGTCGGAGCATTTGAGCGATATTTAGATTGGTTTCGCGACTTAGGAGAAAGTTTGGGAGTGGCGGAAATTCAGGTAATAGATGAATCCACAGCCGCCGCCCTGGGATATGCAGTAAAACGCCCCGGCTCTCTAGTTTTAGTAGTTGATTTTGGTGGCGGAACTTTAGATTTAAGTTTAGTCCGTACTGCTCTAACCCCCCCCTTACCCCCCCTTGCTAAGGGGGGGAGAAATCTCGCTCCCCCCCTTAGCAAGGGGGGGCTGGGGGGGGTTCGTGCCGAAGTATTGGCAAAATCCGATGCTTATGTCGGCGGCGAAGATATTGACATCTGGATTGTCGAAGATTATTTGCGGCAAATTGGTTCGTCGCGGGCAGAAGTCGGCCCAGTTGGCTGGCAAAACTTATTAGAAATAGCGGAAAAATTAAAAATTCAGCTTTCTCAAGTTAATGAGGCGAAGGAAAGTTGGTTGGACGATGAAAATTTCATGTCTTACGAATTGCAGCTAAACCGAGAGAAGCTTGAGGAAATTCTGGAATCTAGGCAGTTGTTAGAACAGTTGCGGGAAAGTTTAGATGAAGTGCTGAGTATTGCAATGGGAAAAGGTATCGGCAAAGCAGATATAGAACAGGTTTTGCTAGTAGGAGGAACTTCTCTAATTCCTGCTGTATCTAATTTAGTGGTTTCGTATTTTGGGCGGCAAAAAGTCAAAGCTGACAAGCCGTTTGAAGCGGTGGCGCACGGTGCTTTGGCCTTGACACAATTAGCGAGTGTTGACGATTATTTGCGTCACAGCTATGCAATTCGTCTCTGGGAACCTTATACTAAAGCTTATGCTTATTCGCCGATATTTAGCAAGGAAATGAAGTATCCCTGCCAAAGTTCCGAAGAGTTGACGCTGCAAGTGGCAATTGAAGGGCAAAGGGAAATTCGGTTAGATATTGGGGAAGTTGCGGAGGTATCGCAAGCGGAGGTTATTTTTAACGAAAAAGGTCAAATGACGAGCAGTTGGCTCAACAAACAGACAGATTTTCGCTCTTTGGACAGCCACCACCAGCAGGTTTGTGTGGCGCATTTGAATCCGCCCGGGGTATTGGGAATTGACAGGGTTTCGGTGAGTTTTGAGGTGGATGAGAGGCGGGTTTTGTTGGCGACGGTGCGGGATTTAGTGACTGGTAAGGTGTTGGTGGAAAAAGGGGCGATCGCCAAACTGCAATAATGGTAAAATTTTTAGATAACATTCGGATATTGAAATCGGTACTACACAAACTCTCGTCCGGATGGTGCGCGGACGGAAGAATATTTATTTAAATCAAATTTATGCCGCCATGAAAAAGCAACAAAATAAATTCAGCCACCTGACGGCAATCGAAAGAATTTATCTGTCATTTCCGGCAAGATTTTTATTGGATAAAAACTTGCTGCAAGGCAAAGTCTTAGATTTTGGGTGCGGATTGGGCAGCGATGTTAGATTGTTGCAGCAAAAAGGCTTGGATATTACGGGTTATGACCCTTATTATTTCCCAGAATTCCCCGAAGATAAATTCGACACAATCATTTGCTTTTATGTTTTGAATGTTTTGTTTCCTGAAGAACAAGCTAATGTCCTGATGGAAGTGTCGCACCTGTTGAAACCGGGAGGTAAGGCATATTTGGCGGTGAGAAGGGATATCAAAAAAGAAGGCTTCCGAGAACATTATGTCCACAAAAAACCTACATATCAGTGCATTGTCAAACTTCCATTTAAGCCAGTTCACCTAGATGAGTCTTGCGAAATTTACAAATATGTGCATTACAACCATCAAAGAAATTCAACTAATAACTGCATATTCTGCAATCCGTATAAGAACCTAATTTTGCTAACTGAATCAGCAACAGCTTATGCGATGTTTGATGGTTATCCCGCCAGCAAAGGTCATGTTTTAATCATCCCCAAGCGTCACGTCGCCAATTATTTTGAACTGCCGTTTCGAGAGCAATCGGCTTGCTGGTTTATGGCTAATAAGGTGCAAGAGATGTTAAGTAAAGAATTTCAGCCTGACGGGTTTAATGTGGGAATCAATATTAATAAACAGGCTGGTCAAAGTCGCAGTCACGCGGCTATTCATGTTATCCCGCGTTACAATGGCGATGCGGCTGGGAATAAAGGCGGAATTAGGTATGTGATTCCCAAGAGTGAAAAATAAAAGTTAGCCAATTGTGAAAGGAATTATTTTTTACCGCAGAGGCGCAGAGAACACAGAGGAATAGAGAAGAGAGGAATTCATAATTTTTGTAAGGATTGTTATATTTGAGCAAACGGCGAGCAAAATAGAGTTAAAATGTGTTTGCAAGGTCTAAAACTACACATTAGCAGTAATTTGGTGTTCTGTTTATGTCTAAGCGCAAAAAGCAAGAATGGCTCAAGGAAACTCTAGAGCTTAAAGAAGACCACAATTGGAAGTCAAAGCCTGGAACTCGAATTTTTGTAGCAGGAAGAGGTGCTGTCCGCTTTGATGTCCCTGAAGATTGGCATTTTGAACCGGATACTAAGTCGTTCCGGTTTACGGATAAAAAGCCGCCGGATGATGATTGTTGTTTGGAGGTTTCGTTTAATTTGCTACCCCCCGGTAACTGGGCAGATTTTCCGCTAGTGCCACTATTACAGAAGGTGGTTGAAGATGATACGCGAAATCCGATCGCTCCTGGGGACATTATCCAATTGAAGCGGCAAACTGCCCGCATTGTTTGGACTGAATTTAAGTTTATCGACCCTCCAGAGCAGCGGGAAGCTTATTCGCGAATTTGTATTGGATTGGGTTCTAATGTTCAGTGTTTGATTACTTTTGATTACTGGGTTGACGATGCAGAGCGTTTGACTCCTGTCTGGGATACGGTGATGGATTCGTTAGTTCTGGGTTTGTTTATTAGCGACCCTCGAACGGGGTTCGCACGTCCAGACTAGACCGATTTTCTGGGAATCTTTCAACCACTAATTTTGCTAAGTGTTGAATTGGCAAGCCCTCAGCCAGTAAATTTAGAACCTACATTAAACTTTACAACCGCTTTGCCATGTAAATATCTGGCTTGCCAATTCCGTTCGCGTCGGGCATCACTCCCACGATCGCAAAACCCATTTTTTGATAAAATTCGTAGGGATGACCGCCCAAGTTTCTAATTTTGGCGATGTGTTCCCAAACGTTAGGATAAAGATTGATGCCTGAAAGAGTGGTTTGATTGTCTTCGTCGTCGGTTCCCACCCACAGCACGATCCCTCCCCGGTTTTTAGCTTCGGCTGCCAAATCAGCTACGAGCGATCGACCAATTCCTTGTCCGCGAAATTCTGTTCCCACTACCAGCGGGTGCAGTTCCCAAACATTACCGTCATACTGTTTAATCCCGCCAATCCATCCCAAAACTTGATTGTTGTCGCCGACAGCAATTCGACTGATGCGATCGGCTCCCAAAGATTCTTGCACTTCTTGCAAAGCAGAATTTAGATCGGGCCAAGCATCGGGCCAATGCTCTTTAAAACCTTCAATTATTAATCGAGCTACCTGTTGAATTTTTGGCTCGTCAACCGCACGCAAATCTGTAATTTGTACGTTCATGAATTTACATACTAAATCAAGGATTACGGACTAATACGCTCACAAACCGGATTTTATAACCGGGGTAAACGGCAAAAACTAAATATTATTAATAGTCTTCACGCTCCTTATGTTCTCAAAGGGAAAAGTTATTATTGGAAAGTTGCGATCGCCAATTCCCCGCAAAATACTAACACAAGTGCCGTACAATTATCCCACCATCCGGCATCAACCAACCTGCTAACCCCATGCTTTGCGATTACCTGGTACAAATCCTCACCGCCCGCGTCTACGATGTTGCTCAAGAAACACCCCTAGAAGTAGCCCCGAATCTATCAGCACGGCTCAACAATAAACTTTTGCTGAAGCGAGAGGATATGCAGTCGGTGTTTTCATTCAAACTGCGGGGTGCGTACAACAAAATGGCGCAACTGTCGCCGGATTTGCTAGCACAAGGTGTGATTGCAGCTTCCGCCGGCAACCACGCCCAAGGAGTCGCCCTCGCAGCCCGCCACCTGGGAACTCGCGCGATCATAGTCATGCCCGTAACGACGCCGCAGGTGAAGGTAAATGCGGTGATAGCCCGTGGTGGAGAGGTAGTCTTGCATGGGGATGCTTACGATGATGCTTACGCCTTTGCGCGTCAATTAGAGGCGGAAAAAGGTATGACTTTTATTCACCCTTTTGATGACCCCTACGTGATTGCTGGACAGGGTACGATCGGGATGGAAATTCTGCGGCAACATCAAAAACCAATTCACGCGATTTTTGTGGCAATTGGTGGCGGCGGATTGATTTCGGGAATTGGGGCTTATGTCAAGCGGTTGCGGCCGGAAATTAAGATTATTGGAGTCGAACCGGTGGATTCCGATGCAATGAATCAATCGCTGAAAGCGGGTAAACGGGTGCGTTTGTCGCAGGTGGGTTTATTTGCTGACGGCGTTGCGGTGCGGGAAGTTGGGGAGGAAACTTTTCGGCTGTGTCAGGAGTATGTGGATGAGATTATTTTGGTGGATACGGATGATGTTTGCGCGGCGATTAAGGATGTTTTTGAAGATACGCGATCGATCTTAGAACCTGCTGGCGCTTTGGCAATCGCAGGTGCGAAAGCTTACGTCGAACGGGAACAAATCGCAGGAGAAACATTAATTGCTGTTGCTTGCGGCGCGAACATGAATTTCGATCGGCTGCGTTTTGTAGCAGAAAGAGCCGAGTTTGGCGAACGCCGCGAAGCCATTTTTGCAGTCACAATTCCCGAACAAGCTGGCAGTCTCCGCAGGTTTTGCGAGTGTCTTGGCAAGCGCAATTTAACTGAATTTAGCTATCGAATTGCGGATGAAAAAGAAGCACATATTTTTATCGGCGTGCAAATTGAAAACCGTGCCGATGCGGTGAAGATAGCCGCAAGTTTTGAAGATTGTGGCTTCAAAACTTTGGATTTAACTGATGATGAATTAACGAAGTTGCACGTGCGGCATATGGTGGGCGGGCGTTCGATGCTGGCCGATCATGAATTGTTTTATCGCTTTGAGTTTCCCGAACGTCCCGGTGCGTTGATGAAGTTTGTCGGTTCGATGAGTCCTAACTGGAATATCAGCGTTTTTCACTATCGAAATAATGGCGCAGATTACGGGCGAATTGTGGTGGGAATTCAAGTACCGCCCGATGAGATGAAAGAGTGGCAGGCTTTTTTGGATACGCTGGGCTATCAGTATGGGGATGAGAGTCAGAATCCGGCGTATAAGTTGTTTTTGAGGTAGTTTGGTTGGTGGTCTTGAAACAAATTAATATTTATGAACGTACTCAAAAAAATATTGCCGTTTTTTTTGATGATTTTTGCTGTTGCTGTTGTGGCAGCAGTTGCACATTTTGCGATCGAACAACTTTCCAGCCCAGTCAGTTATTTTCAACCTGTGGATACCAGAGATGGTGCAGAGTTGTACAAAAAAGAACTACCCAACGGAAATGTGGCTTATTTGCAAGTTATTAACGTCGAAAAAATGCAAATAGACCAGCTAATTGGAGAGGTGGATCGGATGGCTTTCAATAAAGGATTGTATTATCAGGGAGAAAACAAATATTACAGTCCTTTCTTTAAAAGCAAGTTATTCTCTGAAGTTAGAGGAGAATACAAAAAACTTTACGCTAACGATGTTTTTTCCGTGATTAACTGTTCTTTTTTTGAACAATACGAACGCAGCACGCAGCTATCTTTTCCTATCAAATTCAACGGTCAAGTTATTACTGGCGGTAACGGCCTCTACGGCCCCGTCAAGAAACCAAAAGATGGGCAGTATAAAAATGTTCGATTGAAAGCTTTGGTGTGGAACGATCGAGAAGCATATATCACAAATTACGAACCGCAAACCGGAACGCCATTGAATCAAAAAGAAGTACAAAATGCACTTGTTACTTACGAATACAAGCACCATCCAGCTAAACTCATATCTAAAAATCCCGCAAATAGGTATCATGTCATCGGTACGCTGGACAAAGATGGTCGCAAGGGTAATGAATTGCTGGCAATTATCACAGTTAATGAAGCGACATTAGATGCAGCAGCTAAGTTAATGCGAGAATTCGGAGTGAAAGGAGATATAGTGACGATCGACGGCGGACTCTCAACTTATCTATTCAATCCTAAAATCGGCGAAATTATGTTGCCTCAATCAAATAATATTGCCACTCGCGAACTGCCGCACTATTTAGGATTTAGGAATAGAAAATCTCAGACAGCTTCACCAAAAATATTGGTGGCTCAACCAGCAAGAAAAGTGCAGGTGGAAGCAAATAAACCTTATTTGATTTTGTGGAGAGACAATATTCAGGATGAAGTCAAGATTGACCTGTATCAAGAGAATAAGTCGGTTGAAAGCATAGCCAACCGCGCGAGTAGCGATGGGGTTTATGAATGGAAACCTAAGATTGCTGTAAAATCAGGGTCTTTGATTCGGATTTCAAGTGTTAAAAATGCCAAGGTGTCTGGGGCTTTGCAGTTGTGATTGTTGTTGGCAAAGAAATCTCATGGCGATCGCAATTTCCGCACATCCTCAATACTGAGTCCGGTTGTTTGACCGATAGTTGCATCATCCAGGCGATCGAGCAATTGCCGCGCGAGCGAATCTTAGTTCGCATCTTAGTTGCGATCGCGCGGCGGTATGATATTCCTTACGTTGAAACGATTTGGTAGTTGCGGGCGATCGCACTTTGGCTAAAAGATGCTATATTTTGAGGAATACATAAGTTAGATTGGTAATTGACAAAAGAAGTAAAGTCTTAAATTGCCACGAATACTGACACACTGCCATACACCTACAGACGCTCTTATGTCTATCTAAGTGTAATACTTCTCTAATCGAGTTGTTAAGATTTGGTCAAATCTCGGCAGTACAATGGACTCAAGATATTCAGTATTGAAAGGATCTTCATCAGTCAACTTGATGATTTCTTTAAACCAACTGAAATTATTACTTGATTCAGGCAACCAATCTATCATCTTCCTTAAGTTAATTATATCTAGCTGTCTATATCCACTATCAATTCTTAGAGAACTGACAAAAGTATTCATAAACTCCAAAAAATCATACTTTTTTAACTCTTCACTGCTAGAATAATAATTAATTCTATGTTTCAGGGCAGTTTCTAATTTTTTTACATGTCCTCTAAAAATTGATTGGCTAGATAAACCAGTTAGCTCAGAAACTGATTCTATAATCAGAAGAGCGAGGAACATTTCTCTCAGTTTTTTGAGCCTATTATCAGGATCGGTCTCAAATGATTCGATTTGATAGTCAGTTACAAGAAAAAGCTTTATTCTACTTCTGATTAGAGTTTTAATTATATCTACTTCGATTTCGTCAAAAGACTTATTAGCATGAAAAATGAGAAGATCTAATAAACAATGAGCTTTATTGGGATTACCTAAACCTTCTGTATTGCCTACCGTTGAATCAAAATGACTGAAAGCGTGCCCAATAGACAATATTCTCGGACAGGCATAGGGGTGATTTGATTCATAAATAATGCCGTGTTCCAATGCACCGTAAAGACTGTCATTTATCTCATTAAGCCTCCTTCCATCCTGTCTTGTTGGCAATAAAAATTAATAAGTCTAGGATTGGCGAACGTCCTGAGATTCATCAGCCTCGATCTTTCTAAATCTTTATCATATACTTTCCTGTAATAAGTTTTGCTAGTTTCACTTATATCAATCCAATAAGCTAAAATCATTATCAATGCAGTTTTAATATATCTAATTTTTTCAAATTTATTTTTGCCTTCTAAATTTAGAGCAATGCTAATATCAGGGAGTTGAAACTTCATATCATTATTGAAAATGATTTATATAGAAATACGCCGACAAAAATACATTGGTAGATATTTGCCAGCGTAAAAACGTCAATCAAAACTCAAAGTTTAATTTATAGAGTTAACTGCTTTCGATATTTGTTGGGTTCCATTCACCTGTTTGGTAATCGAAGGCACGTAATTTGTGACTCCGTTGTATGAGTCAGCAGATTTGCCACTATCGCAGCATCCAAAAGTGTATTTTTTCATTTGTTCTCCTTGTATAATAAGCTTTACTGATCGTTGCCAGTCAGAGAGAGCTAAACAATAGCTCCTGGCTTCAGCATATACTAGACCGATCGCACAAAAAATGTAAAGGAAAAAAAGTGGGAAAAAGTTGGAACTTCCTAAAATTCGGATGCGAGGCTCAAAAAGTTGGAAAAAGTTGGAAAAAGTTTGGTATAGTAACCATACCTATCTTACCATTCCACCTATGGACAGTCCTCCGATATTGCAATTTGTCGATAAAGCTGTCTGGGCCAAGACAGGCAAACATCTAAATAACTTGCAGCGGGGGATTATTTCGGGAATACTGAATCGTCAAAGATATGCTGACGTTGCAGAAACTTATGGTTATAGTTCCCAACACGTTAAAAAGGCTAGTCACGAGCTTTTGCAAATGTTATCTGAAGTCTTTGGTGAACAAGTTAAGAAAAGTAATCTTGAATCAGTCCTAGAAAGGCATATAAATCAGAATATAACAACTTTGGGTAATAATAATACCTTTAAAGATAGTAACAAAATTAGCTACATTAACAATTGTTCTAATCCCTCCACTCCTACCTCAGATGAAAGTCAGCCGCAAAATCCCGACTTGCAGCAGAAAAGCAAAAATAAAACTAAGATTGAAACAATTGATAAATTACGGCAGTTTGGCTTGAGCGACGAGCAAATTGCAGAAGCGCTAGATATACCTTTAGAGCAGGTTAAACAGGTGGACTTTGAGGAGTAAAGTCTGGTACAGTAATAAAGAGGTAAGTTTTGAGAATAAATTAGGAGAATCAATTGAAAATCAAAATTATCATTCACGAAGCAGAAGAAGGCGGATTCTGGGCAGAAGTTCCTGCTATTCCTGGCTGTGCAACAGAGGGAGAAACCTTCGAGGAACTGCTGCAAAACCTCTATGAAGCAATCGAAGGTTGCCTTAGTGTAGATGTTGAATCCATCGAGACAAATGAGCGAGACAAAATTATGGAGATTGCGATATGAACTCCATGTCGGGCAAAGAGC
Source organism: Microcoleus sp. AT3-D2 (assembly GCF_036705715.1). Lineage (NCBI taxonomy): Bacteria > Bacillati > Cyanobacteriota > Cyanophyceae > Oscillatoriales > Microcoleaceae > Microcoleus > Microcoleus sp. AT3-D2. The sequence continues at coordinate 17,975 of NZ_JAUBVE010000040.1, forward strand.
TAGCCAAGCTGCTAGAACGTAATGACTGGATATTATTAAGAGTTCAAGGCAGTCACCACATCTACGGTAAAGCGGGAAGCTCAATCCGAATTTCCGTGCCAATTCACGGTAATAAATCTTTAAAAGTTGGATTACTCAGACACTTGTTAAAACAGGCGGATTTATTGGAAAATATCCATCAAAATACCAGCACAGTTGAAGAGTCAAATAGTGACAATAAGGCGGCGAATGAATCTGATTCGATCTGTGAAGAACAAGAATGAAATTGCCTCCATATTGGGATGAAAGCAACAACCCAGCCTACAAGCTATTTTGGGAAACGATCGCACATCCCTGGAATAAACGTTTCGCCGTCAATCGGTGGAGTATGTTCGGACATGGCAACAGCAGCATCTATCTTAACTCGTACAGTATCGATCCACTGGCGATCGGCGCGATCGTACTCATCTAACAATCGCAAAGCAACTTCACAACACAAACTAGAATCATCGTGCCAACTCATAGGCAACATTCGTGATGCGGCCGCGCCAGTAGGGCAATAGCGAGCCATCAGGCAGTTGCCACGCCACCTCACCCGATCGATCGCGGAATCCGCATACCGTCTCGCAATTCGTAGTCCCAGAAGCGGCCTTGCCAGGGCGCAAACACCAGTCCCCCGTTAACTGTACGGGCGCGGGCCTCGGCGCGGACAGTGGCGATTAGCCCTGCTTCATCAAAGCGGAAATCCAGGGAAACAGCGGTGTCGCCATCCTGTAGCGTTGCTCTGGCCGAAGAATTGTCGATCGCCTCCCAGCGAACACCCTGACTCGGCAGCAGTCTCGTCGGATACCAAGCCGCCTCCGCGAAAAAGCGCATCAGTTCCCCTTGTGCCGCTTCTGGAGTGCCGCGGAGATCCGCCAGAGTCACCAGGCCAAGCAGCGCCGCATGGAGGATGCCTTCGCCAGAAATGTACGCATCATGAACAAACGCATTGATACCGGGCATCATGGCAATTCGCCCGTCCCAGTCAAAGCCAGGGCGCTGAGTAATTACGAGTTGAGTTGAGGTGAAGGCGCTCCATTTTTCTGCGGTTTCGCTCATGTTAAACGTGCCTTCGTGGGAAACCCGCGCTGTTGCAATTAGCGGTTGTCCATCCTTCAGCACCGCGCGAAAGTAGCGCTGCACTGGCTGGGGTAAATCGGCGATTTCCCGCGCATCAAATGTCAGAGGTTGAATCGGCAAGCGTGCAGATTCCAGATTTGCTGGCAGTTCCTTGGTACCGAGATGCCAGCGGTATGCTCCAAGGGCGATCGCGCCAACAATGCCAACTACAAGCGCCAGGATGATTAGTACGATCGCCGATCGCCACATGGTGATTCCTCTTGGTACCTAAAAACGAGTTAATCAAGGGCGAGTCTTAAACCCATCTACCGACTACAACTCTCAGCGTTCCATCTGCCAAAGTTTCCTCTTCTTCAACATGAAAACCCTCTGACTGCACCGCCGCCATCAAAGTTTTCCGCGCGTATTTTTGACTAATTGAATTGATAAATTCCTGCTGATTAATTCGAGCGCCCCAAAAATCCGCCACCAATTCGTAATCCTCTCCGTTGCGGCGAAAACCCAAATCGTAACCATTGGATTGCCGAATCACGTACTCCGCATTAGTTTTGTCACCCCGATAACCCCGTACCTGCACATTGGACTCTACTTGATAACCTAACTCTTCCAACACTTGATGCAGCAGTTCGCCGTTTTTGATCTGAACCTTGATAGTTGTGAAGTGTGACATATCACTTTCGGATTTTTGTGTAAAACGCTGATTTGATTATAATAGCATAAACTGCAACAGTCAATAAGCTAGAACTTGCGCTCTTAAACGAGGTTTGAGCGTCAGCGAAAGCAGCCAGGTTACAAGCCCCCGGATTCATCTGTGCAGAAATTAAAAACATAGTATCCGATAACAATTCCCCAGATTCATCCGTGAGTTCGCTTTCTTCAATTATCCAATTCTTCAAATCTAAAATCTAAAATCTAAAATCTAAAATCGTATGATGGCCGACAATCCTAACCAACCCAGAGAATATGATGCCGTCCTCGGCGTTCAAAGTCAAATCCCGATCGCCGACGCTGTTTTGGGAGGCATCGCCGGGGTCAAGCAGCGCTTCAACAGTCCTAGTATCGAGTCGCGGATTGCCGCTGTTAAAGATGCTCCTAAATACGGAGGCGCTGGTTTAAATTTAGCAATTGAGGCGCTGCTTGACCCCGCACCAGAAGTGCAGCGAGTTGCTTATTTAATGTTGCGATCGAGGACAGAACCTTTAGTCAGCCAAGCTTTAAAAGAATTCGTCCCTTACAAGCTTTTTGACTGCATCCGCACGGTCAAAACTGGGACAAATGTTGCGATTAGTCCCGGAGGATTTCGCACGGCGAGTTTGCACGGCAAAATAATTAGAATTTGCGATGTAGATACAGGAGAAATACTCTATACTGTTGACAAGTATCCCCGCGCTCAAGAAACTTTTGTATTTTGCAAAGAAAGCGAAGTTTTTGTGAGAAGCAGAAATACTCCGAAACACCGTGCGATCGAAATTTGGCAAGGAGGAGAATTGCGGCATACTTCCCTCGGACATGAAGAGGAAATTAGCGCAATTGTCATCAGTCCCGACAGTCAAGTTATCGCCAGCGGTTCGGCAGATACTACTATCAAAATTTGGAATTTAGAGACGGGAAAGTTAATCTGTACTTTTGGTAATCATTTAACTTGGGGAGCTGATCAAGCAAGAATTATTAGTCTTGCTTGTAGCCCGATCGCACAAACTCTCGCTAGCAGCAGTTCTGACGGTACATTTAAACGGTGGAGTCTCCGCAGCAAAGCAGGAATTGTTAGTCTTGCTTTCAGCCCGATCGCACAAACTCTCGCTAGCAGCAGTTCTGACGGTACAATTAAACTGTGGAACCTCCGCAGCAGAGAATGCTCTCAAACAATTAAGGGTTACGCGAATTGTCTGGCTTTGAGTCCAGACGGGCAGACTTTAGCTACTGGCGGCTGGGACAGAAATATCCAACTGCGGCAGCTATCGAATCCAGATAGTTCAATCACTTTGGCAGGGCATTTTAACTCGATAAATGCGATCCTCTTTAGTCCCGACGGGCTCACTGTTGTCAGTGCTAGTGCCGATGGTAATATCAAATTTTGGAATGCCAGTACGGGCGAAAATTTTTACACTCTCAGCGGACATCAAAACTCTGTTACTTGTCTTACTTTTAGCAGCGATGGCGAAACTATTATCAGTGGTAGTATAGACAAAACTGTCAAAATTTGGGGAGTGAATTGAAGAAAGTTCGGCAACGGATTCTGTAACGGATGTAGCGGATGGAAGAAATAGAGAATAGGGAATAGGGAATAGGGAATAGGGAATAGGGCAGAAGGCAGAAGGCAGAAAGAAGAGGGAATCGACCTCATGATTTTCACAAATTAAGTACCTCCTAACCATTCAGGGGCTGCCTATATTTCAATTTTCCCGATTCCCTCTTCCTCGGTGCGTGAATCTACGCAAAACCATATAATAAATTTACAATCTCAGTTCTTGTGCAAGCCGAAGATTGCGGAACTTCTTTTTGCAATAGTACAAATAGTTACCGTAAAAATACCGACTGGCAGGCATTATTCAGCTTATTATCAATTTGTGAACTGTGGTCAGAAAGCCTGAGCAAGGGGCAATTCCTGAATATTTTAAAGTAGCTTTAATATATTGCATCTTGGTCGGATGAGTATTCCTGCTAATTGTAATATTTGACTTAAAAAGTTTATGCTTAAAAGATAGGCTGGGGTTAAATATACAGTGCGCCCTAGAGTAACCATGTCACACTGCAACCAATCCATCTGTCGTTCCCGCAATCTCGCAGAAATGTGCGATACTGCTGCCAGTTGGCAGCAAAAAGCCGATCGACTAACGGTAGAATTAAACACCACCCAGGATCGGCTTCACGCAGAAATAGATCGGCTCAAACAAGCCAACCAAACCCTTCAGGCCGCTGTCAGTTGTGCCCCAATTTTCCTGTGGGCAACAGACAGAGAAGGCAAGTTAACCCTTGCAGCAGGGAAAGGATTAGAAAATTTGGGACTCAAACCAGGTACAAGTGTCGGGCGATCGATTTTTGAAGTTTACAGCAGCCAGCCAGATATCTTAGAAAATATTGCTGAGGTACTAGCAGGAAACGATCGCACTTGGAACGTCCGAGAGAGGCATTTTATTCACGAAATTCGATCTGCAGCCCTGCGAGATGGAAACGGCGAAGTTGTCGGGGCAGTGGGTGTTTCTACTCAAATTACCGAGCGCCAGCAGTCCATTGCCACTCTGGAAACGGCAAATCAAGAATTAGAAGAGAGACTTCAGCAGCAAACGGCAGTCTTCAATTCAGCACTTGCCGAAAGCGAAAAAAAGTACCGTAACCTCGTAGAAACCTCCCAAGAATTGATTTGGTCGATCGATATTGAAGGCCTCTTGACTTTTGTCAATTCCGCCGCCAAACGCATCTACGGTTACGAACCGCCTGAAATGATCGGACGCCGCTTCTCCGATTTTTTAGTTCCTCAGCAAGAAAGTAGACCAAGAGAAATATTTGCCCAACTTTTAGCGAGAACCAAAATTCAGCCACAAACCGCTAATTCTCCTTACGAAACAGTACACATTCGCAAAGACGGTACTCCCGTTCACCTGCGCGTCAACAGCATAGTCAACCAAGCTGAAAACGGCGCTATTTTAGGCTTGTGCGGAACGGCGACAGATATTAGCGACCATAAGCGATCGGAAGAAGCACTCAAAGAAGCTACAGACCAACTTCGCGCCGTTTTGGATGCCGTACCCGGATTGATTTCTTGGATCAGTTCAGATTTGCGGTATATTGGAGTCAACCAGCACTTAGCAACCTCATTCAACCTGTCTCCTGAAAGCTTTGTCGGTCAAGAAATCAACTTTCTCGACAAAGGCTCGGCTTTCGGAGAATTGATCCGAATTTTTTTTGACAGTTCATCTCAGCAAATCTGCCAAGAAATAGAAATAGAAATTAACGGTTTCGCCCGCAACTATTTGATAGTAGCTCAGAAATATCATCAGGGAACCGCAGCAGTTTCTGTAGGTATAGACATTACCGACCGCAAGCGTGCGGAAGCTCTCAAAAACCAATTGATATGCTCGCTGCAAGAATCAGAACACAAATTTCGTAGCCTGTATGAAGCCACCAGCGACGCAGTAATGTTGCTTGACGAAAAAGAGTTTTTTGACTGCAACCCCGCTACTTTAAAAATATTTGGCTGTAGCAACACAAAACAATTTTACGGCAAGAAACTGAGCGACTTTTCCCCACAATTTCAGCCTAGCGGACAAGACTCATCCAGTCTAGCAATACAGAGAATATCGACAGCAATGCAAACAGGTAGCTGTCGCTTTGACTGGGTAAACAAACGACTCGACGGTTCAGAATTTCCCGCTGAAGTGCTGTTAAATGCAATGGAAATTAACGGACGAAAAGTAATTCAAGCAGTAGTGCGGGATATTACAGATCGCAAGCGCGACGAAGATGGCATCAAAGCATCCCTAGCAGAAAAAGAAGTTCTCCTCAAAGAAATTCACCACCGTGTTAAAAACAACCTCCAAGTTATTTCCAGTTTGCTCAAACTTCAGTCACGCTACATCCAAGACAGCCACGTTAGTGAAATGTTAAAAGAAAGTCAAAACCGAGTCAGATCAATGGCCCTGGTTCACGAACAATTGTATCAATCCAAAGACTTGTCAAACATTGACTTTGCTGAATACATCCAAAATCTCGCCCACAATTTATTCCAAGCTTATGAAAATCATGCAGAAGGCGTCAATTTGCAAACAAATATTGCGCCGTGTTCTCTCAATATTGATACGGCAGTTCCTTGCGGGTTAATTATCAACGAGCTTGTGACAAATGCCCTCAAATATGCTTTTAAAGGGCAAGTTAAAGGTAAAATTAACATAGATTTCACTTTAGATAATAACAGATTTTGCGTGCTAACCGTGAGTGACAACGGAATTGGTTTGCCTCAAGACTTAGATTATCGCAAAGCCCGAACGTTGGGTTTGCGACTGGTCGGGTCTTTAGTCAAGCAAATCCGGGGGGAAATAGAACTGTTAGAAACTGCTGGCACGACTTTTAGAATAACCTTTTCTCAACCCAAATTGCACTCTGAGGAGAAAAATTAGTGTCCAACAAAAAAATTCTGATAGTTGAAGACGAGAGCATCATTGCGGAAGACATTTCCGACAGTTTGATCTCTCTAGGATATAGAATAACTGGGATGGTTTATTCGGGAGAAGAAGCGATTGAATCGGCAGCGACGTTGCGCCCGGATTTAGTTTTAATGGATGTTAACCTGCAAGGAAACATCGACGGCATTACAGCAGCCGAAGAAATTCGCTTGCGCTTTCAAATTCCGGTAGTTTATCTGACAGCTTATGCCGATGAAACTACTTTGCGACGAGTCAATAGCACAAAACCGTTCGGCTATATTGTCAAGCCATTTGAAGAAAAAAACTTGCACACAACTATTCAACTGGCACTCTACCGACATCAGTATGACAGCTTAACCAACCTGCCGAATCGTTCATTTTTGCGAGAAAAGTTAAGTCGAGTATTAGAGGATCAAAAAGAATTGTTGGGAGTCGTTCCAGTTGTCACGCTTAGCTTAGATAAAATCAACCGCATTAACAGTACCTGGGGACACGATATCGGCGACTCGGTGCTTTGCAGCATCGCCCAGCGGCTAACTAACTGCATGGAAAACATTACTATTGTTGCTCGTTTGGAAGCGGCCCAATTCGCGCTGATTCTCAAACCAGTTGCAGAAAAACAGGATGTGGCTAAGATTGCTCAAAACATTTTAGATATTGTATCCCAAGGTATGATTGTCAAAGATTGCGAAGTCTATGTCACTGCTAGTATGGGGATCTGCTTGTATCCTGGGGACGGCACCGACGGAGATGAAATGCTGAAAAATGCTTATATAGCAATGTATCAATCTCAGCAGAAAGGCGGTAATAATTATCATTTTTATACGAAAAAGAATGCTAATTTTTTCATCAATACACTTCTTCAAGAAACTTCCCTTCGCCATGCTTTAAAAAGCTCAGAATTTGAAATCTACTATCAGCCGCAAATAGCAATTAAAACAGGTAAAATTATTGGTGCTGAAGCTTTGGTGCGCTGGAATCATCCAGAACGGGGGCGAGTTTCCCCTGGGGAATTTATTCCAATGGCTGAAGAAATGGGCTTGATTGCGCCGTTGGGCGAATGGGTATTAGAGACTGCTTGCAGGCAAACTAAAACATGGCAAAGAGCAGGTTTACCGCCTCTGCGAGTGGCAGTTAACGTGTCAGCCCGTCAATTCGAGCGCAAAAATTTCACGGAAAGAGTCAGGGAGATATTAACAGAAACCGCTCTCGATCCCAAGTGTTTGGAATTAGAACTGACTGAAAGTCTTGTTTTGCAAGACGAAATTGCAGCAGCTAAAGCTTTTAGGGTGTGGAAAGAGCAGGGGATTAGGATAGCAATTGATGATTTTGGAATGGGATATTCTTCTTTGAGTTCTCCGAAACGCTTTCCGTTGGATGCGATAAAAATTGACAAGAGTTTTATTCGCGATATTGCGGACGATCGCCAAAATGCAGCGATTACAATAGCCATTATTCAAATGGCACACCGCATGAACATGACTGTGATTGCTGAGGGGGTAGAAAATGAGTCGGAACTTGCTTTTTTGTGCGATTACGAGTGCGACGAAATTCAAGGTTATTTTTTCAGCAAAGCTCTACCAAGCGCTGAGTTTGAAGCGCTACTGAAAAGCGATAAGTGCTGGAATTTACATCAATTCCGGTTGCAATCCTCCGGAATAGTTGACTGTTGACTGTTGACTGTTGACTGTTGACTGTTGACTGTTGACTGTTGACTAATGACTAATTCAAAAGATACGATCGCCCAACCAACTTCCCAGCCACAGCCCAAAACCGGAAGTAGCCACCAACAGGATAAACGTATAAAGCCCGCTGCCGTTGTGGATCAACCTTTCTGCAGCTACCATCCGCGCCACAACTCCAGCAATAATGCCGATCGCAGCCCAAGCCCCATAAACACTCTTAGACCCGGCGATAGCCAAGGCTTGGACGATCGCCCCCGAACCCGCCCCAGCCAAAACCCCTGCCCACGCCCCAATCCCCAGCCCGATCGCACCAGAGAACCCCACGGGGCCGCCAGAATTCACGCCTAGTTCCGTCGCCAGCCCGCACATCAAGCCAACAATCGCCCAACACACGGCCGTCACCAACGCCTTAACCCAATTCCCCGAACCCGTTCCAGCCATCAATCCCACCACTGTCACCACTCCCGCCACAGCCAACACAGCAGCTACAGCCCGAGACTGGGCCTCGGAACTGGCGATCGCCCCCAAACCAGCCCCAACTGCCCCCCAAGCAGCCCCTGTGACCTTTCCTCCCGCCTGAAAACCGGCGATCGACCCCCCTACCGCCCCAGCCAAAACTAACGCCGCCAGCCACACTCTAGGCGTTGCCGAACCCTCCGCCAGCAAAATCGCCGCCCACAGCCAATCTGCACCGCAGATTAAAGCCCACATCCACGGCGGGGCGGGTGATACCGTCAAAATCCAACCGGTCAAAGCGTAACTCGCCACGGCGATTGCCAGCGGCCCCCAAGGGAAGCTTGAATAGTGTTGAGATGGCCGCACTTCCCTCGGCGCGCTTCGCGGTTTTGAGTATTGAGTTGAAAATTCTTTTTTCCTTTTCGAGATAAGCTTTGGATAGTTTTGAGAGGGCCGTGCTTCCCTCGCCACGCTTCGCCCAGGTTGCTTTGTGCCCCGCCGCGCTTGACGATTGTGAGTGGTAAATCGTTTCTTTCTTGAAGAGGTTTTTTGAGTTAGAAATTTTTTGGAGGCGGCTTTTGGGCGGGTTTGACGGCGCTGGGAACCAGGCCTGGCGGCTGATTTTCCAGAACGCCTTCTCAGCGGCTTTTCCGGCGCAGGCGGCGGTGGCTGCTGAAACTGTTGTTCGATCGAACTCGATTCAGGCTGACTCAGAAACAACACCAACTGCTGGTAAGCTTCATTAATTTCTGTTAATCTTTGGTGAGCTTTTTGTTGCAGGCGATCGTTGTGGGCAAACCGATCGGGATGCCACACAAACGCTAAATCCCTGTAAGCGCGCTTAATTTCTTCGAGGGAACTTCCCGGCTCTATTTCGAGGATTTCGTAGCATCGATTAATGTCAGCCATAGGCTTCGGGCAGGTGTTTGTAAATTCGCGTGAAGCGAAGCTATCCCGTAGGGAATCGTACTTAACATCTTGTACTATTCTCAGCCAAGCTGCACAGTAAGCCGAGATCCGATCGAGTGTCAAGCGTCCTCAAGTCTGCGGGCCATCCTTCCGGTCGATCAATGCAGGCGGACAACTGAGTACAATGAGAAAATCCTTTCGTGCGATCGGTATTTGTGTCTGTGTCGGCAAATCAAGCTCCCATCTTCATCTTAGTTGACGGCCACTCCCTGGCCTTTCGCTCCTACTTCGCCTTCGCCAAAAGTCGAGACGGAGGCTTGCGAACTACGACAGGCATTCCCACCAGCGTCTGTTTTGGCTTTCTCAAGTCGCTGCTGGAAGTAATGGCCGCCCACGACCCCCAGTACATGGCGATCGCCTTTGACCTCGCCACACCCACATTTCGCCACGAAGCAGACGACACCTATAAAGCCGGTCGAGCCGAAACACCGGAAGATTTTAAGCCGGATATCAAAAACCTGCAAGAACTCCTCACCTATTTGAATTTACCTGCAATAACTGCTCCAGGCTACGAGGCGGACGATGTTTTGGGAACTTTGGCAAACAAAGCCAGCGCGGCGGGTTATCAGGTCAAAATCCTCACGGGCGATCGAGATTTGTTTCAATTAGTAGAAACCGAAAAACAAATCAGCGTATTATATTTGAGTACCGATGAACTCAGGCGATCGGGCAAAGGCAAATCCCAAGAATACGGCCCGGAAGAAGTCAAAGCCAAACTCGGTATTTTGCCCGAACAAGTAATAGATTACAAAGCTTTGTGCGGCGACAAATCCGACAACATCCCCGGAGTCAAAGGCATCGGCGACAAAACCGCCCTGCAATTGCTGGAGGCTTACAATTCCCTAGATGGAATTTATGCAGCCATCGACGAGATTAAAGGAGCAACTAAGAAAAAGCTAGAAGAAGGCAAAGAAGCTGCTTATCATTCTCAACGCATGGCAACAATTGTCCAAGACGTGCCATTAGAAATCAACTTAGAAGATTGCCAGCTTATCGGTTTTGACGAATCAGCCTTGATTCCCATGCTGGAAAAGTTAGAATTTAAAACATTTTTAAGCAAAGTTAAACAAATTCAAAAGCGTTTTGGTGGTGTAGAAGATAAGGAAAAACAAGAATCCTCCTCCTCAAACACCCTAGAACAGCAATTGGAGGGTGTAGAAAAGCCATGGGAACAGGGCGGGCAAGATGCCCAACCCCTACTCCCCACAATAGATAAGTCACCTCCAACTTCTGAAATTTCAGAAGTTGGAGGTGACTTATCCTTTTGGAATTATGCTGATACCCTAGCCGCCCAGCAACTGCTAATTAAACCCCGAATTATTCAAACAACCGAACAGTTAAACGAATTAGTCGAACTGCTGCAAACCTTCACCGACAAAGCCTCACCCGTGGCGTGGGATACCGAAACCACCGCCATCGAACCACGAGACGCCGAATTAGTCGGAATTGGCTGCTGTTGGGGAACTGGTGAAGAGGATCTCGCTTACATTCCCACGGGACACAAAACGGGCAAAAACTTGGACAAAGCCACAGTTTTAAATGCTTTGCGTCCGATTTTGGAAAGCGAGAATTATCCCAAAGCGCTACAAAATGCTAAGTTCGATCGATCAATCCTGCGTTGTCAAGGAATTAAACTAGCAGGAGTCGTATTTGACACCATGTTAGCCAGTTACGTACTCAATCCAGAACAAAAACATAACCTTGATGATTTGTCAAATAAATACTTGGATAGTGCTAAACAAGTAGTGATTTTTGCCTTTCATCTCCTTGTACAGAGCGGGTTATATCAAATGGCATCACTCCTTATGCAGCACTACCAATACTTGAAGAAGCGGAATCAAGCCAAAAGTTATAACCAATTAGTGCCTAAAGGGAAAACAATTGCTGATAAAAGCATTCCAGAAGTAGCTGATTACTGTGGCATGGATGTCTACAGGACATTTCAGTTAGTAAAAAAACTCATAATAGAATTAGATGATGCTGATAAAAATGCTTTGTTAGACAAGTTATTGCATCAGTTGCTGCTGGAAGTAGAATATCCCCTCGAACCTGTTTTAGCTGAAATGGAATACTGCGGAATTCGCATTGATTCAGCTTATCTCAATACCCTCTTGCAAGAGCTAGAAACCAAATTAGCTAAACTCGAAGAAAATACCGATGATGAAAATGCTCCATCAGATAAGTCTTTGCACAAGTTGCTGCTGGAAGTAGAACAGCCCCTAGAACCAGTTTTAGCTGAAATGGAATACTGCGGAATTCGCATTGATTCAGCTTACCTGCAAGAACTATCGCAACAGCTAGAAAAGAGTTTAAAAGAAATAGAAGAAAAAACTTATCAAGCAGCCGGGAGAAAGTTTAATTTAGGTTCCCCGAAACAACTCAGCGAAATCTTGTTAGAAAAAATCCCGGATGAGTTTCAGAAAAAGTCTCGCAAAACTAAGACTGGATACTCTACAGACGCCGCTGTTTTGGATAAATTGCAAGGAGATCACCCGATTGTAGACGATTTATTGGAACACCGAACATTATCCAAGTTGAAATCAACTTATGTCGATGCTTTGCCGCAGTTAGTCCGTGCGGATACCGGGCGAGTGCATACAGATTTCAACCAAACTGCAACGGGTACGGGAAGGCTTTCTTCTTCCAATCCAAATTTACAAAATATTCCCATCCGCACCGAGTTTTCACGGCAAATTCGCAAGGCATTTTTACCGGAAGAAGGTTGGCTGATGGTGTCGGCTGACTATTCTCAAATTGAACTGCGAATTTTGGCTCACTTGAGTCAAGAACCTGTGTTAATTGAAGCTTACCAAAATAACCGAGATGTGCATACAGTGACAGCTCAACTGCTGTTTGAAAAGGAGGAAATAACTCCCGACGAGCGCAGGTTTGGCAAAACGATTAATTTTGGCGTAGTTTACGGTATGGGGGCGATTAAGTTTGGCAAATCGATGGGTAAAAGCGCAGCAGACGGCAAGGAGTTTATTAAGCGATTTAACGAGCGTTACAGTAAAGTTTTTGAATATTTGGAGAAAGTAAAAAAAGAGGCGATCGCCCTCGGATACGTTACCACAATACTCGGCCGCCGCCGTTACTTAAACTTCGAGAGCGAAAGCCTCCGCGACTTAAAAGGCCGCAATCCCCAAGACATTCACTCCGATAGACTTAAATCTCTCAGCAGAGATGATGCCCAATCTTTGCGCGCGGCAGCCAACGCTCCCATTCAAGGCTCTAGTGCTGATATCATTAAACTTGCCATGATTGAGGTACACAAAATTTTGCAAAACTATCAGGCGCGGCTGCTGCTGCAAGTGCACGATGAATTAATCTTTGAAGTACCTCCCGATGAATGGGAAGAATTGCAACCAAAAATTAGAAGTGCGATGGAAAGTGCTCCGACAATTATAAGTGCGATGGAAAATGCTCTGCCCAAAAATACAAGTGCGATGGAAAATGCGCCCGGTATGGTACCGCTGATAGTTGACATCCACGCTGGGCAAAATTGGATGGAAACTAAATAAAACACAGAAATATGAGCCAACTTAAAATTGCCATTTTCCCCAAAATAAAAACCTTAAGTGCAGTTGCTCTGCTATTGCTACTATTCGGGTGTCCACAAAAGTTCGCACCGAATAACTATGCTGTCAAGCGAGTCAGCGACGGCGACACCCTTGTCGCTAGCGATGCCGCCGGGAAAGATATCAAAGTGCGTTTTGCCTGTGTAGATGCACCGGAAGTCGCGCACACCAATGCTGAAAAAAATAGCAAAGCAGCAGCAAAAAAAAATCAATTTAAGTGGGGAAATCTAGCGCACCAAAGAATGCAGCAGCTTGTCAAAAAAGGGGGCGACCGCGTTGTTTTGACAGTCACCGATACTGACCGTTACGGTCGCAAAGTTAGCGAAGTTCGCTTGCCAAATGGTACATTTGCCCAAGAAGTTTTGATCCGCGAAGGATTAGCAATGGTTTACCGTCCTTACTTGAAAAACTGTCCGAGTGCAAGTATTCTGGAACAAGCGGAAGCCGAAGCTAAGAAAAATCGCCGCGGCGTTTGGGGAGATTCTAAATTTGTTCCCGCGTGGAAATTTCGGAACAGTGATAAATGATGGGAAGAAAGCCCTCCGACTTCGCGATCGGGTAAAAAGAAGGAAAATGGTAGAAGTAGGAGCTAACTCTTGCCTTCGGAGTTTTGTTAGTCTAGTAGAGCCACAAGTTTCAACCTATTTGTATATTGACAGGGACAAGATTATGTTGTTGGGGTGGAATCGGGGAACCTGTATCAGACATTTACAGTCTTGGAGTCACTCCGGTTTTTTTAAACCCCGTCTATACTATAAATCCTAGGTTTAGCTGCTCCGCATCGGCCCAGGAAGCGGGTTTCTAGATACCGATGCCGATCGTCCTAATTTAGTACAATACAATCAGGACGAGGTTCTGCTCCTACGGTTTGCAATCTGTGGAGTTTCGGCGATAGCTGACGCCAGATTCATCTAAAACCAGACATGAGTTCGATCGCACTTTTGTCCCAGCTTTTTTTAGGAAAAGTCAACAAATGTGATAGGCTCCAGATAAACTAATAGACTGCTGACAAAAGCGGTCTATTGCAATCACCCAAAATTAACTTTAAGGGACATCAATGAATTTCAAACATCTGGTTATTTCCGGCCTTGCCCTGCTCCTCGGTACTACAATCGTAGGAAATGCTATTGCTCAAGAACTGACCGAAAACGAAAAAACGGTTATTTGTCGCTTGAAAACAGAAGTTGACCAGCGGAAAGGCAACGGTCAAAAATTAGTATTTGTGCCGTTGCTCGGTCAAGTTCGCAACCAAGTTTCATCTCCTTTTAGAGCGACGCTGCATCCTAATGTGGAGTATGTTTTTGTTGCCACTTGCGACGGAAATTGCCAGGATTTAAACTTATCTCTTAAGGATGCAAGCGGCCAGGAAATAGCTGTGAGTCAAAAGACAGGCGAACTGGCGTCAATCTCTTTTACTCCCCCATCCCAAGGTGAATATCAAATCAGTGCTAAGCCTGGGGAATGCAAGACGGCAGAGGGTTGCAGTTACGGCATGGGAATCTTCGTTCCTGCCTCTGCGAGCGTACCTAATGCTTCAAGAATTCCTGCTGAGATAGCACAATTTCAACTTTGCCAGTAGGGGAACAGCTATAGAGTTGTGGGTTGCGAGTAGAGTAGAGTTATGAATTAGAAATCTAACTCATAACTTGCAACTTATAACTCGCCACTCACAATATCGCAACCACGCCCGACGGTGAGCAGGTTCTTAATTACTGAAATGCTCCCTTTGACTGTTTCTTCCTTCTTTCTTCTTCCTTCTGCTATAATTTGTTACGCATAACTCCTCCAAACTGTCAAGCCGATCGAGCTGTGGAACCCTGCAAAGGCCCAATAACTGCCGAAAGCGGGCTTGAAGCCAGAACTTTATTTACCCTCAGACAGGCATCAATTAGAATATAGATGGTGCCTCTCAAAGGTGACGAGTACATTGCCCATGTCTTTAACCTTAGCTTTGAAAAATCAACTGCAGAACCGTCCTCAAATAGGGTTGAAAAGTCTGTTGGGCCGCTTGGGTATCAGGCAGAAAATCGGCTGCGGATACGCATTGGTCATTGGTATTGCCGTTTTGGGTGCTGTGGCGGGACGGGGAGTAGAATCCTATCACAAGCAGCAAGTTAGAGAAAAACTAGCGCTCGACCGAGATAAAGCGGAAATCCTGACAAACCTCAACAACACGGTGCAGGAAGTCAGAATTCAGCAGCAAGAGCTGGCGAGTCTGACGGCCAAACCGCAAATTTTCGATAGCCAACGCTCGGAATTCCTGACTCGCGTTGCTCAGATGAGCGGCATCCTCGAACAACTGCAAACCTCGTCGCCTACGAAGAATCCCGAGGTTGCCAAAGACTACCAACAGCTTCAACAGTTCGCTCAAGTCAACGGCAAAACCGTAGAATCATACTTTCAACAAGTACAAAAATTGTTGGCTGCTGCCAAATTATCTGCTTTGAATCCGAAGCAGCAGCAGGCTTTGGGGCAGAACTTGAACAATTTTGTGGCTGGCGAAACTGCTTTGAAACTCAAACAGTTTTCCGAGGATTCAGCCCAACTGGCCGCCAACTTTCGCGAGAAAGCAGATGAGGCATTGAGAACCTACGAAAATGCCGAAAAACTCGGAACTCTCATTCTCGTTTGCTCTCTCTTGATATCAGGTGCGATCGCAGCAATTCTAGCAGCATACACCAGCGGGGCGATCGCTCGCTCCTTAGAAGCCACCACCCTCATCGCTCAGCGAGTGACAGAAGAATCTAACTTTGACCTGCAAGTACCCGTCACTACTTCCGACGAAGTGGGAATGCTAGCAATCTCCCTCAACGAACTGATCCAAAGAGTAGCTGAATACACCGAAGAATTGCACGAAGCAAAAGTAGCCGCCGAAGCTGCCAACCGCTCCAAAAGTGCATTTCTCGCCAACATGAGCCACGAACTACGCACCCCCCTCAACGCCATCATTAACTACAGCGAAATGCTGCAAGAAGATGCTCAAGATTCCGGTTCAGAAGACTTTCTCCCAGACTTAGAAAAAATTCAAACCGCAGGCAAACACCTGTTAGATATGATTAGCGACATTCTCGACATTTCCAAAATAGAAGCAGGTCACGTCACCCTTTATTTGGAAAACTTCGACGTGGCGACCATGATTGAAGAAGTGATGACTACGGCTCAACCGCTAGTAGAAAAAAAAGGCAATTCTTTAGCACTGAAAACCAAAGGCGAACTCGGCACAATGTACGCCGATCAACCGAAAGTGCGGCAAATTCTGCTCAATTTGCTCAGCAATGCTGCCAAGTTTACCGAAAAAGGCGTCATTACTATCGGCGTGGAAAGAATGAAAATTGAAAAATCAAGACCGACCAAACAAAATAAAAATAATGATTTTCAATCGGGTTCAAGCTACACTTCTCAAGTTTTAATGTTTCGAGTCAGCGACACCGGAATCGGCATGACGGACGAGCAATTAGAGCAGATATTCAAACCTTTTACCCAAGCTGATGCTTCGACTACCCGCAAGTACGGAGGCACGGGTTTGGGATTGACAATTAGCCAGCGTTTGTGTCAAATTCTCGGCGGCGAAATTAGCGTTGAAAGCGAGGATGGTAAGGGTTCAACTTTTATTGTCAGTCTCCCGGAACGGGTGGTGATGCAAGCATAAAGTCAGGCAAAATATTGATTTTGAAACGGATACACGGATTAATTATTGAGCATTCGTCAATAGTCAGGAGGCAGATATTCAAGGAAAAAGAAAGAGGGAGGAAGGAAGAGGGAAATTTTAAAATGTATTGATATAGCAACCGCCAAGGCGATGAGGGCATAAAGTGTAAATAGCCTCAATTGCCGTGCGATCGCAAAACCCATCTCCAAAGTTCTACTCTTAAATATTAATACTTCGGATAGTTTTTGATTACCAGTCGTAGAATAAGGGTTTCAAGGCTTTAAGGCGATCGAGCTAACAAGGGAAAACCCAGGGTTCCAGACTACGAAATAAAAACAGTTCGGACTATTGAAATATCAGGGCTTATGAATATTACTCGCGTCTCAGTGGACTCAGCAGGCAATCAGGGCAATCGAGGGCCATTGGGCATCTTTTCCTCTGCTTCCATTTCGCCCGACGGGCGGTTTGTGGCGTTTGAATCTCCAGCATCCAACCTCGTGCCGGGGGACACTAACGCTAGCGAGGATGTCTTTGTGCGGGACACGCTAGCCAATACCACCACCCGTGTCTCTGTTGACTCAGCAGGCAATCAGGCGAACGAGGACTCCTTTGACCCCTCTATTTCAGCCGACGGGCGGTTCGTGGCATTTTGGTCTGTTGCCACCAACCTCGTGCCGGGGGATACTAACGCTAACTCTGACATCTTCGTGCGGGACACGCTCACCAATACCACCACCCGCCTCTCTGTAGACTCAGAAGGCAATCAGGCGGACGATCAGACGTACTATGGCTCCATCAACCCTTCCATCTCAGCCGACGGACAGTTTGTGGCATTTGAGTCAAAGGACTCCTATCTCGTGCCGGGGGATACTAACGAAACCTACGACATCTTCGTGCGGGACACGCTCACCAATAGCACCACCCGCGTCTCTGTAGACTCAGCAGGAAATCAGGGGAACAATACCTCCGTAGACCCATTAACACGCTACGACGACTTTAGACGCAGCGGGTCTCAAAACTCCTCCATCTCATCCGACGGGAGGTTTGTGGCGTTTCAATCATATTCTTCCAACCTTGTGCCGGGGGATACTAACTATAGCCCTGACATCTTTGTGCGGGACACGCTTACCAATACCACCACCCGTGTGTCAGTAGATTCAGCAGGCAATCAGGGGAACGGGGAGTCCTACAATCCCTCTATTTCAGGCGACGGGAGGTTTGTAGCGTTTAGATCTGATGCCTCCAACCTCGTGCCGGGGGATACTAACGAAACCTATGACATCTTCGTGCGGGACACGCTCACCAATACCACCACCCGTGTGTCAGTAGATTCAGCAGGCAATCAGGCGAACGGCGACTCTTCCAACGCGTCCATTTCTGCCAACGGGCGCTTTGTGGCCTTTTATTCAGGTGCCAGCAACTTTGTGTCGGGGGATACGAACAATGCCTCCGACATCTTCGTGCGAGACACGCTCACCAATACCACCACCCGTGTGTCAGTAGATGCAGCAGGCAATCAGGGAAACAATGCCTCCTTCTACCCCTCCATCTCAGCAGATGGGCGGAGAGTAGCGTTTAATTCAAATTCTTCCAACCTCGTGCCGGGGGATACTAACAATACCCGCGATGTCTTTGTTTCTGACATCGGCAACACTCCAGGCAATAACCCTCCTGATAACAACATCAACGGCACTAGCGGCAACGACAACCTGTTTGGCACCAGCGGCAACGACATCATCAACGGTGTGGAAGGGAATGACGTACTTATGGGTTTACGAGGCAACGATATGCTTGTCGGGGGCGACGGCAGCGATGTCCTGAATGGTGGCAAAGGTTTTGACACCCTCAACGGCGGTTTAGGAAACGATATTCTAGTCGGCGGTGGGGGCAACGATGTTTTTGTTTTAGGTGTCGGATTGGGAGTTGATACGATCGCTGATTTCGCTAAGTCTCAAGATACCGTGCAATTAATCAATGGCTTGACGTTCGGACAGCTATCAATTTCGCCGGGAACTGACGGCACATTAATTACAGTAGCCAGCAGCGGTGAAGTTTTAGCTTCTTTGATAGGTGTTGCTCCCAATCTCATCGGTTCTGAAGATTTCATCTCGGTTTAGAGATAGTAAAGTGGTCATTTTTGAAATCACTTTTGCTCAGGGAACATGATTAAAATTGGCCAATAATCACTGTAAGTTTTGATAATTCCCAGGTTTTAACCTGGGAATATAGCAAGTCTAAAGAACAAAGCCTTGTACAAAAGTAGTTTTCAAGACTCCTTCAAAAGTGCGTTCTGTCTTGTCCACCAGGACAACGACATTGCGCCCATTCGGAGACAAACGAACTTCTCGGATTGAATAAGAGAACACCCAATCTTGAAAATTGTTCAGCGTTCCGAGGACACGCTGCCGACCGTTATGATTAATTACAAGACGCATTGCCGCGCTTTCTTTGCCAGCAGAAGCATTTTTTTGCCGCTGTTCCAGGCGAATTTGTAAAGGCTTTGCTGTATTGAGTTTGACGGCAACTGTCTCGCTTCCATTGGCTCCGGGAGTACGAGAAATAATGTTCAGTTTAGTTCCAGCTTGAGGAGGAGTTAACTTCAAAGTTTGCCTGTTATTCCAACTTTTTTTAAGCAAGTCATCTTCTGCCATTTTAGTGCTTTTATTGGAGTCGGGTTCGCCATATTTAGTTTCGATACACCCATTTCTGATGCAGGAATTTGCAGCAACTTGGACAATTTGCAATTTTGCTTTGGGAATTCCCGCTCCTGTATCTCTGGAACTTTCTAAATACAAGTAGTAATTGCTGTCGGCGGAAAAACCCGACATCCGGTGTGCGGCACGCCAGGTACTTGCCAAAGCTTCAGGGGCTAGTGCGATCGCGGCACTTGCTATAATACCTAACGAAATTAAAGGTAAAATTTTCATAGCTATATTTTCCATGTGTGAGAGTTATAGCGGCTGTTATTGATGAGTAAAACAATAACGCTTTGGGTTTAGCTATAGGACTGTGGCGCTTCTCAAGTCCTCTCTCCTATTTACATGAGTGTTTCTCCATTTTCCGCAGCAGGAGACTGTTTAAGAAGGTGCCGTTTTTTCAAGTGGCACTAGAAAGCATTTTTAATGTGAGAGTTGCTCTTATCCAAGAGTCCAACTTTTAGGGGCGATAGTTTGCTTTTCCTTGCGAGAGACTGCTACACAGGACGGAAATACCTATCTCAAGATAGGGGAACACCGATCCGCCCCCCCCTCCGCAACTGCCTACAATGACAATTGTACGGGGAATTAAGTAATTGCCTCTACAGCAGTCATCATTTTTAATGCAGGGAATTAAAATTTATGCAACCAAATAATCCAAACCAATTTACCGAAAAAGCCTGGGAAGCCCTCGCCCGCACCCCCGAAATCGTCAAAGCAGGTCAGCAGCAGCAGCTAGAAAGCGAACATTTGATGAAAGCTTTGCTGGAACAAGAATCGGGACTTGCTAGCAGCTTGTTTAACAAAGCGGGAGTTTCTGTAGCAAAATTGCGCGATCGCACTGACGAGTTTATCAGTCGTCAGCCCAAAATCACTGGAAGCGGCGGCAACGTTTATCTAGGTCGTTCTCTCGACACTTTGCTCGATCGCGCCGAAACTTATCGCAAAGAGTACGGCGATGAATTTATTTCGATCGAGCATTTGATACTAGGTTACGTTAAGGACGATCGCTTCGGCAAAAATTTACTACAAGAATTTAAACTAGATGAAGCCAAGCTCAAAGATATCATTACCCAAGTCCGGGGGAAGAACAAAGTGACCGATCAAAATCCAGAAGGCAAATACGAAGCGCTGGAAAAATACGGCCGAGATTTGACTGAAGCCGCGCGTCAAGGCAAACTCGATCCGGTAATCGGACGGGATGACGAAATCCGCCGCACGATTCAAATTTTGAGCCGTCGCACCAAGAATAATCCGGTATTGATTGGGGAACCGGGAGTCGGCAAAACTGCGATCGCCGAAGGACTCGCCCAGCGAATTATCACCGGAGATGTGCCACAATCTCTCAAAGACAGACAATTAATTAGCTTAGATATGGGCGCGTTAATTGCGGGTGCCAAATTCCGGGGAGAATTTGAAGAACGCTTGAAAGCGGTGCTCAAAGAAGTTACCGACAGCAACGGCAAAGTCATCTTATTTATCGATGAAATTCACACCGTTGTCGGTGCTGGCGCAACTCAAGGCTCGATGGATGCCGGCAACTTACTTAAACCCATGTTAGCGAGGGGAGAATTGCGCTGTATCGGCGCTACAACTCTCGACGAATACCGCAAGTACCTCGAAAAAGATGCGGCACTAGAACGCCGCTTCCAGCAAGTTTATGTTGACCAACCGACAGTTGAAGATACTGTCTCGATTTTGCGGGGCTTGAAAGAACGCTACGAAGTTCACCACGGCGTGAAAATTTCTGACAGCGCCCTGGTGGCGGCGGCTACTTTGTCTACTCGATATATTAGCGATCGCTTCCTTCCAGACAAAGCCATTGACTTAGTGGACGAAGCAGCCGCTAAACTCAAAATGGAGATTACCTCCAAGCCAGAAGAACTAGACGAAATTGATCGCAGGATTTTGCAGCTAGAAATGGAAAGACTGTCGCTGCAAAAAGAAAGTAACGTTGCTTCGATCGAACGCTTGGAAAGACTGGAAAAAGACTTAGCAAACCTCAAAGAACAGCAAAGCGCTTTGAATGCCCAGTGGCAATCGGAAAAAGGTGTCATCGGCAGCATTCAAAAGATTAAAGAACAGATTGATAAGGTGAATATTGAAATTCAGCAAGCTGAATTAAAATATGACCTGAACCGCGCTGCTGAGTTGAAATATAGCAAGTTAACTGAATTGCAAAAACAATTGCAAGAAGCAGAAGCTCAACTTTCAGCCACTCAAACCACAGGTAAAACTCTGCTGCGGGAAGAAGTCACGGAAGCTGACATTGCCGAGATTATTTCCAAGTGGACGGGAATTCCGATTAGCAAGTTGGTTGAATCGGAAATGCAGAAACTTCTGCACTTGGAAGATGAATTGCACAAGCGGGTAATTGGACAGGATGAAGCGGTGACGGCTGTTGCAGATGCAATTCAGCGATCGCGCGCAGGTTTAGCAGATCCCAATCGTCCGGTTGCGAGTTTTATCTTCCTCGGCCCCACGGGTGTTGGCAAAACCGAATTAGCCAAAGCATTAGCGTCTTATCTGTTCGACACCGAAGAAGCGATCGTGCGAATTGATATGTCGGAATACATGGAGAAACACGCGGTTTCGCGGTTAATTGGTGCGCCTCCGGGATACGTTGGCTACGACGAAGGTGGACAATTAACTGAGGCTGTGCGCCGCCGCCCTTACTCCGTGATTCTATTCGATGAAATCGAGAAAGCGCACCCGGATGTCTTCAACATCATGCTGCAAATTCTGGATGACGGCCGCGTTACCGATGCTCAAGGTCACACGGTAGACTTTAAGAATTCTGTGATTATTATGACATCGAATGTCGGCTCTCAATACATCTTAGATGTGGCAGGAGATAACGAACAAATGCGGAGTCGGGTGATGGAAGCGATGCGGGGAACTTTCCGCCCAGAATTCTTGAACCGGATTGATGAGATGATTATCTTCCACGGTTTGAGTAAGGCAGAACTGCGGCAGATTGTGCTGTTGCAAGTCAAGCGCTTGGAAAAACGGTTAGCCGATCGCAAGATGTCTCTGAAATTGTCGGAATCTGCGATCGATTTCTTAGCAGAAATAGGTTACGATCCGGTTTACGGTGCGCGGCCTTTGAAGCGGGGAATTCAACGGGAGTTGGAAACGCAAATGGCGAAGGGTATTTTGCGGGGAGATTTTGCTGATGGCGATACGATTTTTGTGGATATCGAGAATGAAAGGTTGGCGTTTAAGCGGCTGCCGGCTCAGTTGGTGACTGCGAAATAATTTGGGTAGGGTGGGCTGCGGCCCACCTTATTTTTTTGAGGCGATGGTTCTTTTTTTTTACCGCAGATGTAGGCGGATGGACGCGGATGGACGCGGATGGGATTGCGGGCGATCGTTCTTAAGGGCGATCGCTTTCTGATTTATCTTTTTTCTGTTCTTGGCGTTCTCGAACAGATTTCGTCAGCAGGTACGTTGCCAAACTGCTGACGGATCTGCTGTCTTCTTCTGCCCATTCTTCGAGAGCTTTTTGAATCTCTTCTGGCAAGTATGCGGTAACTCGTCCCCGTGAAGCCATTGGTTGCACTGCAAAACATCTCAACACAGTCCATCTTACGCCGTGGTCATCGCTTAAGGGCGATCGCTTTCTGATTCTTCCTTTTTCTGCTCTTGGCGCTCTCTGACTGCTTTAGCTGCCACATGGGATAGCAGGTTTGCAAGGGTTCTATCTTCTTCTTCAGCCCATTCGGACAAGGCTTGATGAACGTCTTCTGGCAGGGTAACTGTGACTCGCATTCGTGAAGGCATGGGCTGGCATGGTTTTACTTCAATTGTCTTCAATTTTACACTCCAACACCATTTGATATATTTTTGTGTCATTTGATGTCAATGGCATCAAATTATGCTATTAGTGTATATAAGGCTCAGGCCTTAAAACGTCAGAAGCCAGCCCCTCACTGTCCAAGGTTCCGGGCTGGCTCTGGCTCCAAAAATATCAATGGAGTGTATTCAATTATGACTTATAAAGACCGCTTGCACTGTTGGGCGATCGCCCGTTTGTTACCTTCTCATCAATGGATGATTGTCGCCCGCTTCCGCAGTCGTTCAGATGCAGACGGGCATTTTCAGTTTTTGCGTCAAACTATACCCCACGTTAAGTTTGAGGTTGTGTTCGATTTAAGCGAGGACAGCAACCGTTTATCGGCGTTGGGCAGCTCTATCAATTCCCTCGCCAGCGGGTTATAAACTGTAATTTTCCGGCTGTTTTGAGTTGATTCAATTTGGGCGATCGCACTTTTTTTGATAAGTGCGATCGTCCGTACCCTCTCAGCCAAATCAGAATTTACACTGGGGTAGCCTCAAGACTGAAATTCTCCGAACACGACTTTATCAACCTTGGGCTGTGGTAAAATTATCATATCCACAACACTTTCTTGTTACTTAAAAATATGCGATCGAAACTAGAAGAAATTACGATTCAAGACAAAGATGCTGCTGAAATGGAAATTCGCGACAAGCGACAGCAAATTAATTACGACACCAAACAGTATCCCGTCGAAATACTCGTTCAAAAATATATGGAAGGAATTGACGATGATACTAATAAGTTGTTTATTCCTGACTACCAACGTGAAATGACTTGGGATGAAGCAAGGCAATCAAAGTTTATCGAATCTGTAATTTTGGGGCTACCAATACCTTATCTATTCGTTGCCGATCTCGGTGATGATGAAAATGATGAATCACGTTTAGAGATCGTAGACGGTGCAGAACGCATTCGTACTCTAACCAGATTTGTCAACAACGAATTAACCTTAAGTGGACTGAAAAAATTAGAGCATTTGAATGGATTTAAGTTTAGTGATTTACTCATGCCTCGTCAGAGGCATTTCAATCGAACTACACTTCGGGTAATCCAACTAAGCAAAACTGCAAATGAGGAATTCAGAAGAGATTTATTTGAGCGGCTACAATCATTTTAATAGCAAAGTAAATACATTTGAAATAGAGCCAAAAATCTCTGGTATTAGTGTGAGAAATCAAAAAAATGTTGTGTGTATTGAATATGTCTGCGATCGACGGCTAGGATAATCATGGAAACTGTACTCTTCGACTTTAATACACGCGCTAAAGATGTGGATGATTACTTCATTTTTCTGGAGAGCTTGGAAAAACAGACAACGAAGTTAGCTGTATTCGATCCTGCTGGCACATACAAAATACAAAGTCTCGATCCTGAGTTAGCAAAAACTCTGAGAGCCAATGGTTTTTTGTTACTGTATAACTTAGTGGAATCCACTATGCGAAATGCGATAGAAGCCATATTCCAGGAGTTCAAAAATAAAGGAATCTCCTTTGACCGACTAAAACCCAAAATCAAAGTGATTGTCCTCCAAAATCTGAAAAACCGTTCTCCTCAGAAAATTCATTTAACAATCAATCAAATCTCTACAGATATCATCACAGCTACATTTGAGCGCGAGGAACTGTTTTCAGGAAATGTGGATGCTAGGTTGATTAAAGAAATAGCAGAAAAATATGGTTTTTCATATCAAACAGACTTTACTAAGACCAAGAACTGGCAAAATCTTGTAGTTGTTAAAAGCAACAGGAATGATTTGGCGCATGGGATTAAGTCTTTTGAGGAAGTGGGGCAAGATCAGGCTATTGAGGAACTATTAGAAATGAAGGAGGAAGTCATAGAGTATCTACGTCAAATACTGCAGAATATTAAAATTTATCTTGACAATCAAGAGTATTTAGAAGTAACTACAGGTAATCCTTAATTTTAGGCTAAGAAACCGGGTTTCTCTGATAATTTAGGTTGGGTGGCGAGATATCTCGGAAGAAACCCGGTTTCTGGGGATGATGCGAAGGCTACTGCCGCACCATCACAGACTTAATTACAGCATTCGGCTGATACTTATTAGTCTGATAGAATCCCCCTTTACCAGCGCCATAAACTCCCGCAAATTGTTTCCCTTCAGCCTTGGGAACAAACATAATGTTTCTAGTGGGTTGCTTGGCAAATACAACCCCTTCTCTCATTTCATTATCAACATTATAAGATAAAGTAGCTTTGCCGTAAATAGCCTCAGCTTGTTTCAACGTCATTCCCGGCCCGACGCCCTGAACTGTTTTATAATTAACATTTTCAGTCATCAAAAGTTCAATGACATCCGAATCTTTCAGCTTTGTACCCGCAGCATAAATAATCCGATATTGCACTTTTCCCGATCGACTAACTGCCACAGAATCAAAGTCTACCATAAAAGGAGACTCTACCTTAAACTGCGCCGTGGAACCCAGAGCTTTTTTCAATCCTCCGAAAGTCATCCCCACCTTCGCCGCTCCAATTGTGCGATCGGAAATTGTTAAACTTGCAGAAGGTGTTTTTTGAGCAGTTTTTGCCGTTTCGCCCAGCTTATTTGCACCCCCAGGTGCAACAGCGGAACCCGGAACTGAAATTAAGGTGAGGTAACTGCCGATCGCCAGCAAAGCAGCTATCATTGATCCAGACAAAACTTTAACATTCAACATGACTAATTCTCCTAGATTTCAAATGCGACTATCTACCCGCATCTTTTTGACTATCCTGGGCCTCACCCTCCTAGTTTGGATTCTCAGAGGTGTTGGGATATTGACATCCATTCCCGGTGGTGTTATCTGGATACTGATTTTGTTGTCTTTTGTTGCGGGTATCCTCAGCACTTTACTCCGTCGGTAAGCCAGCATCCGGCAAATAACAAATAAGAATTAACAATTAAAAATTAACTATTTATTTTAATTTTGATTGTTTCATTGCCTTTCCCACTGTCACATTCAACTGAGCGCCGATCAGCATCACCAAAGAAGAAATATCGAGCCACAGCAGCAACACAATAAAAGTTCCGATCGTGCCGTAAGCCCAACTGTAATTGCCCCAATGCAAAACATAACACCGAAATAAAGCTGAAAACAGCGCCCACAAAATAGCAGCAAAAACAGCTCCCGACAAAATAGGAATATCTGGTTGACGGCGGCTAGGCCCGTAGCGGTAAACAAAGGCAAAAGCCAGTGATACAATTCCCAAAGAAATCGGCCACCGCCACAACCGCCAAACACCTAACAGTTGCGATTCCAAAGGGCAAGTTCTGGCGAGCAGCAAGCAATTTTGAACATCTTTTAAATCGCAATGGGCGACGGACTCCAGCAGGCAACTCTGGCGGGCAATAGCTTGTACAATTAAGTCGCTGACAAATACTACTCCCGATGCCAGAATCAATAGTATAATTGTGCCGACACTTAGCGCCAGAGAAATAAGTTTTGCTTTCCAAAATGGTCGAGTTCGAGCGCTGGGGATGTCATGGATGCGATCGAGTGCAGCCATCGCCGCGCTCATTACTCCAGAAAATGCCCAAATCGCCCCAAGAAAGCTCACCGAAAACAGCCCTTTACTGCGAGTTAACAGAATTTCTTTGATTAACCCACCAATCAAGTTCCGAACGTTATCGGGTATAACTTCGCCCAAAAGACGGGCGATTTGATACAGTGTTGACTGCAAAGGTTCAAAGAGAGCGATCGCAGATAAGATAGCCAACAGCCCCGGAAACAGCGCCAGCATAGAATTGTAGGCCATTTCCGCAGACAGCCCCGGCAAGCGCTGTTCTCCCGCCTTCGCGCCGACTTCCTTGAGCGTGCCCCAAGTCAAACACCGACAAAACCGCCAAAAACCCCCAAATTTCCGTTTGAGAGCTCGAAGCAGCCTCAAAAATGCCTTAAACAAAGCTAAAATCAGGTAGCGCAACCAGTAAAAAATGTTCATAGCGGACAGGCAATGGGGTGAAAGATGAGGTACACAAGTCGTTAATTAATTAAGCCATTATCAACTCGCAATTGCCAATTCCCAATTCCCCAATCTAAAATCTAAAATCTAAAATCTAAAATCAATATTATGGCTCAGGATGTCAGACAGTGGTTAGATGAAATCAAGCGGCTGCAACAGCAGTTAACAGAAGTTTCGCGCGATCGAGATGAGGCCGGTGAAAGTGCGGTTCAGTGGCGCCAACTCTACAATACCGAAGCTGAGCAGCGGCGGAATGATGCTAAATTAACTCAGCAAAGCATCGCTTCTCTGGAAGCACAAATACAGCAATTACAAAATTTTTCTCCAATTGTGTCCGAAGGCGACGATGCTGGGGTTGCTCGCCAGCAGGAAGTCGAACAACTGCAAACAGTAGGCGAACTTAAAGCTAAGTTAGCAGAAGTTCTTCAAGAGCGCGATCGGGCGATCGAACAAGTTAAACAACTGACTCAAGCCCTCAAACAAGAAGAAGCCCGTCACGCCGAAACTAGCAAAAATTTAACTAGCGCCCTCGGAGATGCCGTTGACTTGCTCACGAAAGCCCAAAATCCCGCTCCTGCAAAAACCGAGACAGTATATTCTTTAGAGATAGTACCTACTCGCACTACAAATCCAGGCGAAACTGCTCTGGAAATACGCCAAACTTCCGCCCAAACAGGTAAAAATCCCGCCCAGCTTCCACCTTCTAAAAATCAGTTACTCGATCTACCGCCCTTTGGGAATTAGGAGTTAAAAATTCAGGAATTGTCGGCATGGCGAGTCCCCTTCGCAGGTGGGATTTAGTCACCGATAGGTTGTTTTTGCTTTTCCTGCAATTAAGCGGCATTAATTTCTCAGCTTCTTTATGATATTCAATTCCGGTTATATCGGAATGATTAAACCACAGATGACGCAGAGGATACAGAGGAAGGGAAGAGAGATGAATAATTCCGATGAAGGGCTGAGTTGATATTATTCCGCATCTACGGATAATCTACTAATTGATGTAATTGCACTAGATCCCAACCTATAATCCGCATTCAAAATTTTGAGGACGACAAAAAAATCTTCCTCGCGTCCTACCAACCTACAGTCTTTAGATAGAACTTAATCGAGCTAAATTCTACTACTATCGACAACGACTGATGCGGGAGGAAACTTCATGAAGGCAGAGATATCCATAGTCTGGAAAAAGATTCAGAGCATGATCGACGGCTTTCTGATCATGCTCCCTAATATTGTGCTGGCGTTAATTGTCTTTGCAATTTTTTACTTTGTGGGTCGGCAAATTAAGAGAGTGGTCAGGCGAGTTACCCGCAAGCACCACCAAGCTCGAAATTTGGGGCTGGTGTTAGGACGGTTAGCGCAGGGTACGATCGTTCTAGTTGGTCTATTTATTTCTCTTTCGATTATAATTCCCACATTGAAAGCTGGCGATTTGGTGCAACTGCTGGGAATTAGCGGGGTGGCGATTGGTTTTGCCTTTCGCGATATCTTGCAAAACTTCTTAGCCGGTATTCTAATTCTTTTGACGGAACCGTTCAGAATCGATGACCAAATTGTGTTTAAAAACTTTGAGGGAACGGTAGAAAATATTGAGACGCGCGCTACAACAATCGAAACCTATGATGGTCGGCGGATTGTCATTCCTAATGCCGAGTTGTTTACGAATACGGTGACAGTGAATACTGCTTTCGATAAACGCCGCATGGAATACGATATTAGTATTGGTTACGGCGACGATATTGACCACGCCAAGCAGTTAATCCTGGAAGCACTGTACAGCCTGAAGGAGGTTTTGAAAGCTCCTGAACCCGATGTGCTGGCGATGGAGTTAGCAGAAAGTACCGTCAATATCCGCGTTCGGTGGTGGATTGCTCCGCCGCGCCGAATTGACGATCTGCGATCGCGCGACAAGGTAATTTCTGCTATTAAAAAAAAGCTATATGTGGAAAACGGCCTCGATTTGCCTTATCCCACGCGGAACATCTTGTTCCACGATCAAACCGAAGAGACAGATGGCGATCGCTACCAGCAGCGTGAAGGATGGCCTGCGGGCAAAAGTAAAGTTCCGAAACCTCGTCGTATGCACCGGTCTTTGCGAAAATTGGTCGAAAGGCGATCGCAACAAGACGACAACGGAAAATCTTAACAGCATTACAATTAATGAAAAATATCAAGTTGAGAAAACTTTGGGATTCGCTGCACAGCGATCGTGCCACTTGAATTGATATCACTCACCGAGTTATGAAAGGAGTAACAAACCAGGATTGATATGATGCCTAATTTTCAAGCAAAAACCACAGTCCGATTGCCGTAAACTAAAACACGATTTTGTAAATGATATCGCACCGCTCTTGCTAAGACAACCCTTTCTAAATCTTTACCTTTGCGAATCAAATCAGACACTTCATCGCGGTGACTCACGCGCACAACATCTTGTTCGATAATCGGGCCAGCATCTAAATCCGGTGTAACATAGTGGGCTGTTGCACCTATAATTTTTACCCCTCTTTCATAAGCCCTTTCGTAGGGATTTGCACCCACAAACGCGGGTAAAAATGAATGGTGAATATTAATCACATTGGGAAATTTCCTGATAAAGTCTTGACTCAAAATTTGCATATATTTAGCCAAAACTACTAAATCAATCTTATATTTTTTAAGGATTTCTAACTGTTGTGCTTCTTGAATAGCTTTATTATCTTTAGTAATGGGAATATACTCAAAGTCGATACCGTATTGTGCGGCAATGGGCTTTAAATTTTCATGGTTGCTGATAATCAGGGGGATTTCACCCCTGATTTCTTGCGCTCGCTGTCGCCAAATCAAGTCTAATAAACAGTGATCTTGACGGCTTACCCAGATTGCGATGCGTCGAATTTTATGTGAAAAATGCAATTGCCAATTGGCTTGTAAGTCCTTGGCAATTTCACTAAAAGCAGGTGTTATTTGTTCGGTGGTTAAGTCAAAATCATCTAATTGCCATTCTAGCCGGCTCAGAAATAATCCGGCGGTAAAATCCGTATGGTGATCTGCATGGATGATATTGCCGTTATGGGAGGCGATAAAATTGGCAAGTAAGGCGACAAGTCCTTTGCGATCGGGACAGGAAATTAACAGGGTTGCAGTAGGGCTAGTCATTGTATAATCGCTAAAGTTTTATTGACGCTCCGCAGCATACAAGCTCGTTGAAGTTATTCTGTAGGGTGTACGCTACGCAGCTTACTGTTACTCGAACTACCGCCGTTTGGTAATCAGGAATTTAAAATACTGCTTACTCCGAAGATTTGTTGTGCGGTTAACTGCAAGTCTGGGAAGAGTGAAGAAATCAGTCGATCGCTCTTTTGAAACAACTTTTTTTGATACTCATCTTCTCGCAGCATACAAATCGTAATTGTCGGCTGTTTGGGTTTGCCAATATATTCTCTGCCGCCAATGCCCAGATAATCCACAATCCAATACTCATGCACTCCCAGCAGTGCGTAATCTTCAACTTTACGGGCGTAATCGTTCTGCCAATTGGTGCTGACGACTTCAGCGATTAGTTTAATTGAGTTTCCCGATGTAATTACAGGTTCTTGTTGCCACAAAGGTTCATTAATTAGTTGAGTTCGATCTACTACAAGTACGTCGGGGCGAAACGCTGTTGCTGTTCCTAATAATTTGATGAGACAGCGAGGGGGAATAAAGTAGGGTAGATCCAGACGATCGATCTCTACATTGAGTTTTCGTCCGAGGAAGGCGGATACTTGTTCGTGCGGCCCCGTTGGTTCCATTGCGGTTAATTCACCATCGATTAGTTCGTAACGCTCGCTGTCGCCAAAGTTGGCAATAAATTCATCAACACTTAGAAGTTTGGCAGGTGATTGAACCATTCTGTTTGCTCCTGGTGATGAATTAAGAATTTTTTTAACGAACCGCAGAGGACGCAGAGGAAGAGAAGAGAGAGAAGATGACAAAGAGTTTTCCTATTTCCCTGTTCCCTCTTCCTTCTTTTAAAATCCCATCGCCCCAGCTACTGCATCCAAAGTCGGAGCAATGCCGCTTTTAAATTGATTGTTGCTGTGATTAATTGCGGTATCCGGGTCT
The DNA here is from genome assembly GCF_036705715.1 of Microcoleus sp. AT3-D2. Taxonomy (NCBI): domain Bacteria; kingdom Bacillati; phylum Cyanobacteriota; class Cyanophyceae; order Oscillatoriales; family Microcoleaceae; genus Microcoleus; species Microcoleus sp. AT3-D2. Next base: position 49,140 of record NZ_JAUBVE010000040.1, read on the forward strand.
TTCAAACCGTTACCAGTTAGCACGCAAACTACCGTCGCCCCAGTCGGAACTTGGTCTTTTACCTTCAGCAAACCGGCCACAGAAGCTGCACTCGCCGGTTCGCAGAAAATTCCTTCCTGTGATGCTAACAAACGGTAAGCGTCGAGAATTTCGGCGTCGGTGACTGCGGCAAAACTGCCACGGCTGGCTTCGGAAGCTGCGATCGCCTGTTTCCAGCTAGCCGGGTTCCCGATCCGAATCGCCGTCGCCAGGGTTTCTGGGTTCGCCACTGGCTGTCCCGTCACCAAAGGTGCAGCCCCGGCTGCTTGAAATCCCATCATCCGCGGCAAGCGCGAACATTTTTTGGCTTGGTGGTATTGACAAAAACCCATCCAGTATGCTGTGATGTTTCCCGCATTTCCTACGGGAATGCAGAGCCAGTCGGGGGCGTCGCCTAAAGCGTCCACCACTTCAAAAGCGCCGGTTTTCTGGCCTTCCAAGCGGTAAGGATTGACGGAGTTGACCAATGTCACCGGATAATTGACAGCCATTTCGCGGACAATTTCTAAGGCGCGATCGAAATTTCCGCCAATCGAAATTACTTCCGCACCGTAAAGCAAAGCTTGCGCCAGCTTGCCCAAAGCCACGTAACCTTCGGGAATTAACACGAAAGCTCGCATCCCCCCGCGTCTGGCGTAGGCGGCGGCGGCGGCCGAAGTATTGCCGGTACTGGCGCAAATTACTGCCTCCGCACCAGCTTCCTTGGCCTTGGAAATCGCCATTGTCATCCCCCGGTCTTTGAAACTACCAGTGGGGTTGAGGCCGTCGTATTTCACCAAGACGCGCACGTCTCGACCGATGAGAGAGGCGATCGCAGGTGCTGGAATCAAGGGAGTATTGCCTTCTTGGAGAGTCACTACCGGCGTGGTTTCCGTCACCGGCAGGTAGGGGCGATAAGCTTCGATCAAGCCGGGCCAGCCGTAGCGTTTCGGCTCGGCTGCGCGGGCAGCGGAGTTAGCAGCGGAGTTAGCAACAGAGTCAGTAGCAGGTAGAATCAGGGTCACGATGTCAATGGTTTTAGGCAATGGCCAAAGAATTTACACTAATTTTAGCTCGATCGGTTAATTTGATGTTTAATACGATCGGTTCAGGTTAAAGTAACTTAATGGTGTGAATGTGTAGATATGTCTACTCAATTACTAATGTCAAATAATTCATCCACTCTTTCCCGGCCTCAAGTGACCGCGAGCAACCCCGAAATGGCTAGTTCTTCTAGCCTATCGACCAGTTTTGCCCGCAAAGTAGATTTGGTAAAGTGCCCCTACCAAGCCGATCAGCAAGTTAAGTTCCTGCACTTGCAAGCAGAAATCGAATCCTTGCTGCTGGAAGTGCAAAGCCTCAAACAGCAACGCTCGATCGCTGGCTTGCCGGCTCTCGACCCGATTTCTGGCAGCAAGAGCAATTAGCAGACAACAGCGCCTAATGCTAATTGTCCTGGCCCTGTGTTATAAAAACGAATGTTTTGCTACCCGCAGTGTTTTTTGCCCAAAGTGCTAGAAATTCCTAACTGCGGATAGCGATCACTAGCATTTGCTAAAACGCGCTTGCCTACTGCTCAACTCGTCTGCCGCAAGCTGGCAACGAGCTGAGATTTTACTGCGCTTTTTTATGCGCTAATTTTGTTAAGCCATCGTCATGGCATACGGAGAATCGAAATCAATTTATGACAGCATCGATCGAAAAACCACTAAATTTGACATCCGCAAGTGACACCTCCAACCTGCGCCTCAAAGATATTCTCAAAACCCTGCCGCGGGAAGTATTCGTCAAAAACCCCCGCAAAGCTTGGACAAAAGTAATCGTCAACGTTTTGCTCGTTGCTGTCGGTTATTGGGGCATAGCAGTCTCTCCTTGGTTTCTACTACCCCTAATGTGGATTTTCACAGGAACCGGATTAACCGGTTTTTTTGTGATCGGCCACGACTGCGGCCATCGGTCATTTGCTAACCGCCGCTGGGTAAACGATTTAGTGGGACATATTGCATTTCTGCCGTTAATTTTCCCGTTTCACGCATGGCGGCATGGACACAATTACCACCACAAGCACACCAACAAAATTGGCGAAGATAATGCTTGGCAGCCGATGACAGCAGCAGACTACGCTGGCGCGTCCAAGCCTTTACAAATAGCTTATAGTTTAATATTCGGTCGGATGTGGTGGATCGGCTCGATCGCCCACTGGGCAAAAGTGCACTTTATGTGGTGGCGCTTCAAAGGCCAACAGAAACAAGAACAAGTGCGGTTTTCAGTTTTTGTCGTTTTAATCGGTGCTGCGATCGGATTCCCGATGTTAATTGCAACCACAGGCATTTGGGGATTTGTCAAATTTTGGTTGATGCCCTGGCTGGTTTACCATTTCTGGATGAGCACTTTTACGATCGTCCACCACACAGCACCAGACATTTCCTTTCAAGAACCCGAAGAATGGAACGAAGCCCAAGCGCAACTATCGGGAACAGTTCACTGCGATTATCCCCGCTGGGTAGAGTTTCTGTGCCACGACATTAACGTGCACGTTCCCCACCACCTTTCGACTGCTATTCCCTGGTACAATTTGCGCCTCGCCCACAGCAGCTTAAAGGAAAATTGGCAAGATCATCTCTACGAAACAGAATTTTCTTGGTCTTTAATGAAGCGGATTGCCGACAACTGTCACTTGTACAATCCCGCTGGCGGCTATCAAACATTGCAGGAATTTAACGCTAAAACAAAGTAAGTTTTAAACGCGATAAATGCCAGAAAAACCCGGTTTGTCAAACACAACCGGGTTTTTCGATATTACAATCCGTAGCCTTTGTCAGGGGCAGAATGCGCGCCCTACTGTCAATATCACAATCCGTACCATTATTAAATCAGTCATTCCCAATCTAAAATCTAAAATCTAAAATCTAAAATCGAATGACTTTCAATCCCAATAACTGTCGCAACGAAAGCGAAGTAGAAAGCAAACTCATTGTCAGCTACCTGCTACCAAAACTAGGCTATACGCCCGACACTTGGCACCAAGAAATAGCATTTGGGAATATTCGTCTAGACTTCCTCTCATTTGCCACCCAAGTTATCCCCATAGTCGTCGATGCAGACTCACCGATGAGTGTAGTCATGGAGGCTAAACATCCGAAGGAAAATTTAGACCGCCACCTGCGAAAACTAACTCGCTATTTAACAAGTTTGAGCATCCGCTACGGACTCATAACTAACGGTAAAGAAATTAGAATTTACGAAAGAGTCGCCGATGATATTCAGCTAGTCTTTAAGTGTGCTGGACAAGACCTTGAAAATAGAATTGATGAAATTATCGCTTTCATTGGCAGAAATACTTTAAAACCAATAAAAAATCCCGATAATCTCGAACTGGAAGATAGTAAAATTAATTTGGTTAGTCCTGAATTAATTAGCGAAGTCCCAGTACAACCAGACAATCCCGCAACCGCAGAACCTGAGCTAAGTCAAATCTCTGAACCACAACAAATACCTGAAAATAATCCAGTTAAGCCTCAAGTTAAATCCGATGTAACCGTTCCCCAAAAAAGGCAAAATAGTATGAAAGTTATTGCAGTTTACCATAACAAAGGTGGCGTGGGCAAAACTACAACAGTAGTCAATTTAGCTGCTGCGCTGAGCAAGAAAGGTAAGAGAGTCTTGGTAATCGACTTAGACAGTCAGGCTAATACAACCTTTGCGACAGGTTTAGTAAAATTTGAGGATGAAGAACAAGATGATTTGAAAGATAATAATATTCTTCAAGTTTTGCAATCAGAAGACTTTTTTTCGATCGAAGAAGTAGCTCGCAAGTCTAATTTTTGCAATCCCGAAATAGATGTGATTCCTTCCCACATTGATTTAATGCAATATGAAACGGAACTCAATCAACTAGATTACAGCCGAATGATTTTAATTCAAAAACTAGCAGAAGTACAGGATAAATATGATATTGTACTGATCGATACGCCGCCATCTTTGAATTTTTATGCTAGAGTTGCTCTAATTGCGGCGGATTATTTAATTATTCCTTCTGACTTAAAACCTTTTGCCAATCAAGGACTGATTAATGTCAAGGATTTTATTAAAAAAGTCAACGGATTCAAAAAACAAATTGGCAAGAAACCTCTAGAAATTTTAGGCGTACTTGCTTGCAAAATCTCAACTAATGCTAAATTTGTACAGTACAGTTTGCCCAAGCGGAGGGAGGCAATTCCCAAACGCTACGGCTTTGAAATCATGGACAGCGTAATTTACGAGAGAGACGATTTGGCAAAGTGTGCAGAACAATTTCAAATCGTGGGAAATATGGAAATTGCCGATCCCATTTCAGTGCTAGACTTTAAGCCAGATTCCATCGCATCCCAAGAATTTGAAATGCTAGCACTCGAAGTTTTGGAAAAAATAGGTAAAAACTAATGAAAAAATTATCTCCGTCACTGGTTGCAGTTAAAAAAATTACATCCGCAGTTCCCCGTTCCAATTTTGCAGATCCGGATTTGGAAAAATTAGCGAGACTCATTTTAGAGTCAGGAGGATTGATTAATCCGATAATTGTCCGCCGAAACGGTATGGATGCTTACGAAATAGTAGACGGAGACTTTGAATACTACGCGGCGGCGAGAGCAAAGGAAATAGATGCTCTCAAAGGCGAGACAATCGGAGCATTCATCCTGGAAGAAGAAAATGAAGGAATTCTCCTAGAACAACTTGAAATTCTCAGAAAAACCGCAATCATTGAGAATCCAAGTGTAACTGTGGTTCCGCAACAGTCCTCCAGCTTTGAACAGCGGCTGACCAATATTGAAACTCGATTGGAAAACAGAATTAATGAATTGAAAGCCGAGTATACGCGGGAAAAACAGGCGCTGATAGAGAGGGTTAAAGATGTTGAAAGCCACATTCCCAAACCTGTTCCGCTGTTGTCAGCGCTCAACACTCAAGATAAATTTAAACTGGCGACAAATTTGAAAAATGCTGGCATCAAATCTCAAATAATAGAACAAATCATCAAACAGCGAGATTTGGAGCCATTTACCTCATTTGAGAGTGTGGTGCAACGCATTACAGGGTTAGGAGATAAAACAATGATTAAGCTTATTGACTATTGGCAAAGATATTTATAAGCTTTCAGCCATCTAAATTGCATTTTTGGGGCATTGCTCAAAGCCCATGCGACAAACGTTGAAAAACCCGATCTGACTCGGCGGTTGAAACCCATCCTACACAATACACAAACTTTCGTCCCTCTCGCTTGAGACTAAAGAATAAGGGCGATATTAAAGCTGGCTTTCGTATAAATCGCAATTGCGATCGTAATTCGCAACGTCAGCCCGATCGCCCTGACGCCAAAAAAAGTAAAGATGAGTAAAGCATTGTATCGTTGGTGTCCCACAGGCAGTTAAACTCATCACAGTCGCTTTTTTTAGGAATTGCAGTAACTTTTGCCGATCGGGCTGTCACCGCACAGCTAGCCGCACAGGTACAGCAGCAAAGCGATATCTCCCCCAGATAACCGAGTTCGATCGCAGACTGGGAAGACTCAGCCCAAGAAACCCTTTAACTTACCACGGTCTGGGTAAGGTGTTTGTCTCGCACCCTACAATTAGATTTCTTGGGTTAGTCCTGCTGCACTTAAAACGCAGGCTGTAAAGTGCAAATATACATAAACACCCAAACACCAGATTTTAATGAGAAAAGGGGACTTATAACAAGATGGAGCGATCGTCGGATCAAAACCGAATAGTTGAATATTTGCGAATTAAGCCAATTAGTTACAGCCAGATTTACACTTCCCAAATTGCAGTACCAGAGCCTCACAGGGGGGAGATTCCCCGCGAACGCCGCGAAGCTATCAGGAGAAGTTTGATCGAGCAAGGCAGCAACTTGATTCCTTTAATTGTGCGCCCCACTGAAGCTTACAGCAACGAAGAAGAATATGAAGTTGTCTGCGGATCAGATTGGTGTATTCTTGCTAAAGAACTCGGCATCGAGCAAATGTGGGCTTGGGTATTTGAAATGACCGACGAGGAGGTAGCTGTTGCTCAAGCAGAAATGGAACATTTAGCTCCGCAACCTACTCAGAAAACTGCACAAATTGAGACTGTACTGCAACAATTTGAGCTATCATTTCAAAAAAAGGTAGATAGTCTAACAAAACAAATAGAACAATCTGTTAAAAAAAATGAAGACCTGCTAAAAAAACACGTAAAAGCTCTCACTGAGCAGAACTTTGAGCGTAATCAAATAGAACAGATTAAGCATTTGCTCGAACAAGTGGAAAAAGCATTTCATGAAAAGGTAGATAAAATGGCTAAAAAAATTGAACAATCGAGCAGCAACCGTCCGCCAACATCGGCTGTTATTTCTGAGGGAAATCTAGAAGGTGCTTTGAGACAGTTGGATGAACTGGAAAAACTACTGTCAACAAAATTAGAACGCACAGTCCAAACAATTAATCAGTTTGTTTCCGACGCTATTGAAGACGTAGAAAATGACCTGAAAAATCAAATTGAAACGCTCCGCCGCCAACTGGGAGCCACAGTGACGCACTCAGAAATACAGCCAGAGGCACAACCGAAGAAGCAGCCAAAAACGCAGCCGAAGAAGCAGTCGAAAGCACAGCAGAAACCTCAGTTACCGCAGTTGCAGTTGGAGTTGCCGTTTCCGTCCCCAGAAGAAGACTACGAAAGTCTTTCGCTGAGACGGTTGAAGGCGATCGGCAAAGACAGGAAAGTGCGGGGCTACGCGCGCATGAAACGACCGGAAATTCTGGCCGCTCTCAGGGACACTGACGGCGAATAAAGCGGTAATTGCTAGTAGTTAAAGACTAATTGTTCGGTGTTCGATCGCATTTTTTTGCAAAAAGCGCGATCGGGCTTTCAGAACAGTCCTCGGCAGAGATATGAAAAGCTTGCTAAAATAGACACACAACCTCTTACTCCTCAGCCAGCAGCCATGTCCGCAACCGCAGAATTAGCTACTACCCAAGAGATACCAGAACAAGAGATACCGGAAAATGTTATCTTTCCTTCAGGCGATTTATACAGTGACGAACCTCCGGTGGAAACAGAACTGCATCTCCGACAAATAATCCTACTCCTCAACTGTCTAGAATGGCTATGGCGAGATAGAAATGATTTCTATGCTGCTGGAAACCTCGCCCTTTATTACTGTTCTAAGCAACTCAAATCGAAGGACTTCCGAGGCTCAGACTTTTTTGTGGTACTCGGAACTGAACGCAAAACTCGGAAAAGCTGGGTAGTTTGGGATGAAGAGGGAAAGTACCCCAATATTATCGTAGAAATCCTGTCTCCCAAAACAGCGGATATAGACAAAAACTTTAAGAAACAACTCTATCAAGATACTTTTCGCACTCACGACTACTTTTGGTTTGACCCAGAAACTTTAGAATTAGCTGGGTTTCATTTACTTGATGGGGAATATGAAGCAATCGCACCGAACGAATTCGGGCATCTGCGGAGTCAGCAGCTCGATTTGAGTCTCGGAATTTGTGCAGGGTAAACGCATCTAAATTAATTTGACAAACACCTAAATTTGTGCATTACTAAATAACTAAAAAAAACTTTTAAAAATCATTAACTTTAACCACATTTAAGCAAATTAAATCAGAACCTTAAGATTTTCTAAACTTC